>JAFSPW010000073.1 GCA_017451295.1 Clostridia bacterium | reverse complement strand
TTGAGCGTAATAGACGGCCCCCGTGTGAGGGGGCCGCAATGCCGCCTCGGCGGCAAATCACGACGGCGATAGCCGTCAAATCACGAACCGCCAGGTTCAAATCATGCCCGCAGGGCAATTTATGCACCGCAGGTGCAAATCATTCAATGAATTGGCTGCGCCATGATTTCTCGCTTCGCTCCATGAAGGAATGCCCGGGTGCCTCACGGCCCCGGGCTTTTATTATGCCACCTCATCCGTCACGGCTTCGCCGCGCCAGCTTCCCCTCGAAGGGGAAGCCTTTCCCAGTAATCAGGCCATGTAGAGGATGGGGATGCCCTTTTCCTTGGCACGGGTGACGGTGTAGGCGGTGCCGCTGGGGGCATGGTTGAGGAAGGCGATGCACAGGTCCGCCTGCTTCACCAGCTCCCTGTCCCGGGCATAGAGGCAGCCGCTGTAATAGCGGTCGAAAAGGCTCACAATCGAGGCGGCCCGCTGCCGCTGGCGCAGGGCGGCGGCTCTGTCCTCCGGGGCGAAGCGCTCCTGGAAGGAGGGATAGGGCAGCAGCAGGTGCAGCTGTGTCTGGGGATAGCGGTGCCGGAGAGAGAGGACCAGGTCCCCGCACAGTAAATCAAAGCCCGGAGCGCCCCCGGAATAGAACCGGGTGATGCCCGCATCCATGGCGGCGACGATGGCGGCACGGGTCCGCTGGACCAGCTTTTCATAGGCCGGGGAGCCCTTGGGGGGCAGTTCCCTGTGGCCGGTGAAGCAGGCCGCTTCCTTCCTCTCCATCAATACATCATCCTCTCTCCCGTGAGCGTGCAAAGGCCCTTCCCGTCCCCCTTCAGTAGCAGCGGCAAAGCCTCGCGGCAAAGGTCCAGGCCCTGGTTGAACAGGTCCAAAAAGCTGTCCCGGTGGTTCATGGCGCCCTTCCCGAAGGGAGCCCAGGAGGCGTGGTTCTTGTTGAGAAAGTCCCGCTCGTCCGCAATGCCCTGGGTGTACATATAGCCGGAGAGGCTTTTTTTCAAGCCCAAGGGCCCTTCCAGCCTCCGGGCCAGGCGGCGCTTGGTGCCCCTGGGGTCCCGGCTCAACAGATGCAACCGGCGGAACTTGCGGGCGCTGCGGCGGTAAACCCCCTCGGTTTTCTCCCCGGTGAGGGCCTCCACCAGCCGGGACATGTACCCGTCTATGGCCGCCAGGTTGGCCCCCTCCTGCAAATCATACAGCTCGCCCAGCTCCTCTTTATGGGCCTTGTGGACCTGCATATCCAGGACCACCTCCATCTGGGTGTGGCCTATCTCCTCCTGCCGGGCATAGACATAGGGATGGGCGGCGGCGTCCAGGCAGAAGTGGCACAGCAGCCCCGCCGCAAAGGGCACATCCTCCGGCTTCATGGCGGACAGCACCCCGTCAAACAGCTCCCGGCCGGGGATATGGTGGAGCTTGCGGCCCAAATCTGTCCGGCTGCGTACAAAGGGCGTGGGCGGATAGACATCGTAAAAATAGGGGTCAGGCCCCGCGCAGCCCAAATAGAAGTCCGGGCAAGCTAAGGTTGGCTCCCCTTCCCTGGAAGCCAGCATTCCGAAATAAGTATGTGCAAATAAACAAGGCATGATTGAAGTATATACCAAAAAGTGCCAAAGCGGCAGGGGCTTACGCTACATTTTTTTATCTTTTTTGTGAACCTTTTGCAATTCCCCGGACAGGGGTTTTCCCTGCGTGATACAATGGGCCCATCCCAAAAAAGAGGGGAGTAGAATTATATGAAGCAAATCAAAAAGAGACGGCGGGTTCTTCGCATTGGGAACCCGGTAGGTTTTTCCATTTTCTGTCTGCTGGTCCTGGCTTTGGTGGCCGGGCTGTATGTGGGCATCTCCTGGGCCGTAAAGAGCGGTCCTGCGGTGGTGAAGGCCATGCGTACCGCCGTGCAGGAGGAGGTTTTGGCCACCCCCACGGTGGAGCCCTCCCCCACCCCGGAGGAGGGGCTGCTGCCCACGGCGACCCCCACGCCCAACGTGGATGCGCCCGCCTTGGGCACGCCTGCTGCCAGCACCCCCAGTCCGGTACCCTCCGCCTATGTGAGCGCCCCGCCCATGGGCAACATCACCAGCCCCTTCTATGGCCAGGTCATCGGTCTGGACCCCTGCCGGGACGGGAAGTCCAAGTTTACCTCCGAGGCGGAGTATAACCTCGCCTATGCCAATAACCTGAAGCGGTATCTGGAAGCCCAGGGGGCAACGGTGATTTTGAGCCGAACCAACACCTCCGGGAGCCTGTCCAACGAGGAACGGGCTGCCATCTTCAAGAGCGCCGGCTGCACGGCGGTCATTCGGCTCATGTGCAACCATATCAACGGCAAAACCTCCGCCTGCTACGCCATTGCCTCCAAGGGCAACAAGGCCTATGGCCAGGCTATCATCGACAGCTATGTGGCCGCCACGGGCATGAAGAAGCAGAACGGCAAGGGTAACGGGCTGGAGACCGACAGCGATTCCGTGTCCGAACGCTGCGGCTGCCCCTGCGTGCTGCTGATTCTGGGGAACTGGGACAACAGCACCGACAAAACGAACCTCCAGGACGAGGTCTTCATGGACCGGATGAACGAGGGCATCGCCACGGGGCTGCTCTCTGCCCTGGGCCTTTCCGAGCCCGCCGCTCCCCCCACAGAAAGCATAGAGTAACCCCCCGCGATTCCAGCGCCCCGAGGCCCCGCCCCGGGGCGTTTTTGTGTGGGGACAGTTCTGTCTTCCCTGCTGATTGGCAGGCAAGTTGCAGACCCCTTCCGTCAGCTTCGCTGCCACCTCCCCAGCTGCACCTAAGGCAATGCTCTCCCTCACCTGTCAGCTATCGCTGACATCCTCCCCCGCTGGGGGAAGAACAGACCCCTTCCGTCATTTTGCCCAGAGGGCAAAATGCCACCTCCACCCAGCCCGAAACATAGTCGCAGAGCGTCGCTAATCGCTCCTCCTGCTCTTTGT
>JAFSPW010000072.1 GCA_017451295.1 Clostridia bacterium | reverse complement strand
GACGCACCAAGGGTGTATCAGTTGTCGCGCCAGCGGCATAGCTGGGTAGCCATGTGCGGAACGGATAAACGCTGAAGGCATCTAAGCGTGAAGCCGACCCTAAGATAAGATCTCCCACTCATTAGAGGTAAGACCCCTGGAAGACTACCAGGTAGATAGGTCGGAGGTGTAAGCACAGTAATGTGTTCAGCTGACCGATACTAATAGGTCGAGGGCTTGTTCAACACAAGACTCTGGTTCATCTGAAGCGAATTACGGTATGCAGTTTTCAAGGTGCTTATGCACCACACCCTTCCGGTGGTTAAGCTGTGAGGTCCCACCTGTTCCCATTCCGAACACAGAAGTTAAGCTCACATACACCGACAATACTTGGCTGGCAACGGCCCGGGAAGATAGGCAGCCGCCGGAACCCTTGAGACACTCTTTCGAGTGTCTCTTTTCTTTTATCTGCAAGCATGATATACTGTTCGCGGAGGAGAAGTAAGAATGGACAGACCGATTACAACTCTATTTATGCTGATGTCTGTTGACGGTAAAATCAGCACCGGGGCCACGGATACTTTTGACTTTGACAAGGATCTGCCCGGTGTCCCTTTTGCACAGGATGGGCTGCATCAGTATTATGAAATCGAGCAGACGACGGACCTGTGGTCCTTCAACACCGGCCGTGTTCAGGCAAAAATTGGTGTGAATGCGGCACCCATACCGAAAAAGGCTAAGGTCTCCTTTGTCTTGCTGGATAATCACCATTTATCTCAGCATGGCGTAGAGTACTTCTGTTCAAAGTCAAAAGAGTTCGTGCTCCTAACGACGAATCGGGACCATCCTGCTTTCCATGTGCAAAGGGCTAATCTTCATATCATTTGCCAGAATTCCCTTGACTTGCCTGCGGCTTTTTGTAAACTGAAAACGGACTATGGTTGCGAGCGGCTCACTTTGCAGAGTGGAGGAACGACGAACACCCTTCTTCTGCGAAAACAGCTGATAGATTATATTGACATTGTTGTTGCCCCCGTGCTTGTGGGCGGCAAGGATACGCCGACTGTGCTGGACGGGACGAATCCTGTTACTCTATCCGATGTGAAAGCGCTTCGGCTGATCGACTGCAAGCCGCTGCAAGCTTCCTACCTGAGACTTCGATACCAAGCCATCTATTGAAAGGATTACCCATATGAACCCAGAGATTGACATCAGTTGTGTTATTCTTCACACAAAGCGGCTGACCCTGCGGCCCTGGCGGCAGGAGGATTTGGAGGACTTCTACGCCTATGCCAGCGTCGACGGGGTGGGGCAGATGGCCGGATGGGCACCCCATAAAAGTCGGGAAGAGTCCTTATACAGGTTGAACCATTTTATTGAGGAGAAGAAAACCTTTGCCCTCGAGCATGACGGGAAGGTGATTGGCTCTTTGGGCATCGAAAGATACAACGAAGCGGATCATCCGGAACTTAAGACCCTCCGCTGCCGGGAGATAGGATATGTGCTCTGTAAAGACTATTGGGGGCAGGGCCTCATGCCCGAAGCGGTGGAGCGGGTGCTGCAATACCTTTTTGAGCAAGTGGAGCTGGATGCAGTCATCTGCGGTCATTTTCTGCAGAACCGGCAATCGGCAAGGGTCCAGGAAAAGTGCGGCTTTACGTACTGCAAAACCGTTCCCTACACCACGCAAATGGGGGCTGTGGTGACCTCTATAGACAACATCATGACCAGGGAACAATGGATGAATTGGAACAATCGGAAAGGAGGCAAGAAGATGTATTCGTTTTATGGCTGGCAGGGGGCGAACGTTCAGGATGATTTGGGCTTGACCCCTCGGGATTACTACGATATTCTGACCAGTATTTGGAGCCGGGAGACCTGTGCACCTCGACTTCGCCCCAAGTGGTCCATGGAGAACCAAACCCTGGGCCAGTGCTCCATCACGGCCTTTGCCATCCAGGATATCTACGGCGGCAAGGTCCTGGGGGTGGCATTGCCGGAAGGAGGCTATCACTGCTTCAACCAGGTGGGGGACTGTATCTTTGATTTAACCAGCGAGCAGTTCGGGGACGAAAAGTTGTGCTATGACGACTGCCCCCAACAGTATCGGGAGGACCACTTTGCGGACCCGGATAAGAAAGCAAGGTATGAGCTATTGAAGGAACAGCTCTTGGCCAAAAGAAAACGGTGATACAAAAACGCTCCCAGTTGTGGGAGCGTTTGCTGTTTGTGGATGGTTTATCTTTGCCGGTCCGGCTTCTCCGTCCAGAAGAACAGAGCCACGGTGCCGGGTCCCGTGTGGCTGCCGATGACGCCGCCGATGGGGAAAATCTGGGGCTTGCCGTTCATCTTGGGGAAGCGCTCGGCCACCATGTCCGCCACCTTCTGGGCATCGTCGATGCAATCGGACTGGCACAGGAACACCTTCTCGTTGTAGTCCGGTCCGTTCTGCGCCTGGGCAATCATCTTGTTCACCATCTCCTGCCGTACCTTCTTCTTGGAAGGAATCTTGGCCACGGGCTCCAGCTGGCCCAGGTTGTTCACATGCAGCAGGGGGCAGATGCCCAGTAAGCCGCCCACAAAACCGGCGGTTTTGCTCACCCGCCCGCCTCGAATATAGGTGGTCAAGTCCGTGGAGAAGAACCAGTGGTTCACCCGGCGCTTATTCTCCTCTGCCCAGGCATAGAGCTCGTCTATGCCCATGCCTGCATCGCGCAGGTCCGCCAGTTTATCCACCAGCAGGCCAAAGCCGGAGGAAGCGCACAGGGAGTCCACTATATAAATCTTTCGCTCCGGGAACTCCTCCCGCAGGGTGTTGGCGGCCGTCAGGGCGGAATTCACCGTGCCTGAGATGCCGGAGGAGAGGGTGACATGCAGCACATCCTTGCCCTGCTGCAGATAGGGGCGGAAGAATGCCTCGTATTCCTCCGCATTCACCTGTGCCGTCCGGGTGGAGGCCCCGGCACGGATGGCATCATACAGCATCTTGGGGGGCGTGGTGATGCCCAAATCGTCCAAACGCTCCTCCCCGTTCAGGAAGAAATGAAAGCACACATAGGGGATATGGCGGGCATCCAGCAACTCCTTGCTCAAATCCGCCGTGGAGCAACAGCTCAAAACATACTCGGCCATGAAAAACTCCTTTATTGTTCTATGTAATAATTAGTATCATGTATCCCGATAAATGTCAATAGATACCTGCGAAAAACAACAGCCCCTTGCACGGATTTCATAAGGATACTATACTGAAATATATCTTCGAAGGATGGAAAGAAAAATGCCCAAACACAATGTATTCTGGATAGGTATTCTTTGCGTGGTGTTGAGTCTGTTTCCCAGTATTTCGAGGGCTGAGACGCAGGACACATTTTTCTCCTTCACCGGCGAGGTGACCTATGTGGATGGGAAGAATGTATATCTGCAGAATGGGAGTCAGGGGATTTTGGCCCATCTGGACAGTGGGAATGGAGCGCTGATAGGGCAGGTTGCCCCGGGCAAGGTGGTGACGGTAAAAGGCACGGCGGTGAGCTTTGCCCAGGGCGGGTATGTGATTCCCGAAATCACGGACGCCATGGTGGAAAGCATCGGCGACAGCGGAGCGGAGGCCACGGCGGTGGAAGCCGCGCTGAATGAATTGGGCAACAGCCTGATGGCAACAAAGGTGCAGTTGACCGCCACCTGGGATGAGCTGGAGGCGGCGGGCTTGCAGGTGGAACACCCCGCAGAGGCACCCGGCGGGCAACAGGTGTGCATCACCGGCGTGCTTTCTGCCAACAGCGAGGGGCTTTGCCTGTTAGGGGCGGAGCATGAGGTATTGTTTACGCCCACTCCCGAACCTACGCCCACACCGACCCCGACAGCAACGCCGACTGCTACGCCCACGGCGACTCCCACGCCGAAGCCCCTGAATCTGCCCGCCATCAAGACCCAGCCCAAGAGCGTGACGGTGAACAACGGCAAGGCCGCCAAGTTCTCTGTGAAGGCCACGGGCAAGAATCTGAAATATCAGTGGGAAGTGTCTGTGGACGGGGGCGAGACCTGGGAGAATGTGGCCAAGGCCACCAAGAATAGCCTGAGCGTGAAGACCGTCAAGGCCATGGCCGAGACGGAGAACCTGTACCGCTGCAAGGTGAGCAATGCCGATGGATATGTGTACACCGATGCAGCCAGCCTGACCGTGAAGCTGGTGCCGCCGGTGATTACGGGTCAGCCCGCCAATGTCAGCGTCCGCAACGGGAAGAACGCCAACCTGACGATAAAGGCCAAAGGGGCTAAAAAGTATCAATGGCAGGTGAACGACGGCAGCGGCTG
>JAFSPW010000071.1 GCA_017451295.1 Clostridia bacterium | reverse complement strand
CCCTCGGCGGCCCGCTTGCCTTGCGGCCCCGGGCTTTTATCTTGCCACCTCATCCGACACGGCTTCGCCGTGCCACCTTCCCCTCAAGGGGACGGCTTTTGGAAACGGATTCTTGCCTCCACCGTTGCACAGCGAAGATGGCATAGGCGCTCAACGCTTGCCTCCACCGTTTGGCAAAGCCAAATGGGGGAGGTGGCATTTTTGCCTTGGCAAAAATGACGGAAGGGGGCGATTTCTTTGAACAAACGGTTAATAATGGGGGGGAAGGGGGATGGAGGGGCCACAAGGTGTGGTATAATGGCTGGTACTATTTGGGAGGAAATGCACTACATATGGATTCAAACTATACCGTTTCCAACATAACGGTCATGGAAGGTCTGGACGCGGTTCGTATGCGTCCGGGCATGTATATAGGCACCACGGGGCCTAAGGGGCTCCACCACCTGCTGTGGGAGATTGTGGACAACGCCATCGACGAGGCCGCCAACGGCTACGCCAACGAAATCTCCGTCACCCTGAACAAGGACGGGTCCGCCACCGTGGTGGACAACGGCCGGGGCATCCCCGTGGGCATCCACGAGAAGCTGGGGGTTTCCGGGGTGGAGGTGGTGTTCACCCAGCTCCACGCCGGGGGCAAGTTCGGCTACGACTCCTACGGCTATTCCGGGGGTCTGCACGGCGTGGGCGCCTCCGTGGTCAACGCCCTGTCCCGCTGGGTCACCGTGAACGTGTACAGCCAGAACCGGTCCTATCGGCAGGAGTTTGAAAGCGTCGAGAACGAGGAAGGGAAAATCGTCTCCGGCCGTCCCAAATACCCCTTGACGGAGGTGGGCCGGACCCGCAAGCAGGGGACGGAGGTCACCTTCCTGCCGGACGAGCGGGTGTTTGAGACCGTGGAGTGGAACTATGATGTGATTATGCGGCGGCTCAGGGAGCTGGCGTATCTCAACCGGGGGGTGAAGATGGTCCTGGCGGACCAGCGCCCCGGCAAGAAGGACAAGCGGGACGAGTTCTGCTTTGAAGGGGGCCTGTCCGACTTTGTGAAGTATCTCAACAGCGAGAGCACCCCCCTGTACGACACCCCCATCCACATCGGGGGCAAGAGCGGGGACATCCTGGTGGACCTGGCCATCCAGCACAACGACGGCTACAACGAGAACGTGTTCTCCTATGTGAACAACATCCCCACCAGCGAGGGCGGCACCCACGAAACCGGCTTCAAGGCGGCGTTTACCAAGTGCCTGAACGACTATTGCCGCCGCACCGGGATTTTGAAGGACAAGGACCCCTCCCTCGCCGGAGAGGATTTTCGGGAGGGCTTGACGGTGGTCCTGTCCGTGAAGATGCACAACGTCCAGTTTGAGGGCCAGACCAAGACGAAGCTCGGCAACACGGAAGCCCGGCCCGCCGTGGAGGCGGTGGTGACCGGGGAGCTGACCCGGTTTTTCGAGGACATCAAGAACGCCGACACCGGGAACAGGATTGCGGACAAGGCCCTAAAGGCCAGCAAGGCCCGGCAGGCCGCCCGCAAGGCCAAGGAGAACGCCCGGGAGAAGAACAAGCTGGAGAACGCCCCCCTGGTGGGCAAGCTCTCCAGCTGCACCGGGCGAAACTATGCCATCAACGAGCTGTTCATCGTGGAGGGGGACTCCGCCGGCGGTTCCGCCAAGCAGGGCCGGGATCGGCGGTTCCAGGCCATTTTGCCGCTAAGGGGCAAGCCGCTGAACGTGGAGAAGAAGCGGCTTGAGCAGGTGCTGCAGAACGAGGAGTTCCGTTCCATCATCACGGCCCTCGGCACGGGCATCGGGGAGGACTTCGACATCTCCAGCCTAAAATACGACAAGGTCATCATTCTGGCGGATGCGGACCAGGACGGCGCCCACATACGGGCCATTCTGCTGACCTTCTTCTATCGCTACATGCGGGAGCTTATCACCCAGGGCCATGTATACATCGGCATGGCGCCCCTGTACCGGGTGCAGAAGAAGGACGGTAAGCCCATCTATTGCTATGACGACCCGGCCCTAAAGCAGGCGCTCAAGTCCGTGGGCAAGAACTACACCCTCCAGCGCTACAAGGGCCTCGGGGAGATGAACCCCGAACAGCTGTGGGAGACCACCATGGACCCGGCCCACCGGCGGCTGACCCGGGTGCATATCGAGGACGCGGCGGATGTGGAGCACCTGGTCACCGTGCTCATGGGGGACAAGGTCCAGTCCCGCAAGGAATACATCTTCTCCTACGCCGACTTTAACAAGGACAAGACCGCATTTGAAAAGCTGAGAGAACGGCAATGAAAAAGACAGACGAACCCAAGATAACGGAGGAAATCATCCTCCACCGCAGCATGGACGAGGTCATGCACGACTCCATGATTCCCTATGCGGAGCACGTCATTCTGGAACGGGCGCTGCCCCGGGTGGAGGATGGCCTCAAGCCCGTCCAGCGGCGCATCCTCTATACCATGCTGGAGCTGGGCCTGTCCCCGGACAAGCCCCACAGAAAGAGCGCCCGTATCGTGGGCGACTGTTTGGGCAAGTACCATCCCCATGGGGACAGCTCCGTCTATGAGGCCATGGTCCATTTAGCCCAGCCGTTTGCCATGAGCCTGCCGCTCGTGGACGGCCACGGCAACTTCGGCTCCATCGACGGGGACTCCGCCGCCGCCATGCGATACACGGAAGCCCGCATGACCCCGGCCGCCATGGAGCTTTTGCGGGATATCGACCTGGACACCGTGGACTATTCCCTGAACTTTGATGACACCTTGAAGGAGCCGGACCTGCTGCCCGGCCGGTTCCCGAACCTGCTGATTAATGGGGCCAGCGGCATTGCGGTGGGCCTTGCCACCAACATTCCCCCCCACAACCCGGGGGAGGCCATCGACGCCGCCGTGGCCATGATTGACGACCCCAAAATCTCCGTCAAGCAGCTCATGGAGATTATGCCCGGGCCGGACTTCCCCACGGGCGGGTATCTAATAGACTCGCCGGAGATTCTTTCTGCCTATGAGACGGGCCGGGGGAAGCTGACCATGCGGGCAAAGACCCACTTTGAGCAGCAGAAGAACGGCAAGACCCTTATCGTCATTACAGAGATTCCGTTTGGCATCAACAAGGCCGCCGCCCTGCAGAAGATTCTCACCGTGACCCAGGAGAAGAAGGCCATGTTCGCCGGGGTGGCGGACATCCGGGACGAAAGCGACCGGCAGGGTATGCGGGCGGTCATCGAGGTGAAGAAGGATGCGGATCCGGAGAAGATTCTCCAGGCGCTGTTTAAGTATTCCGATCTGCAGTGCACCTTCGGCGTGAACATGACCGCCATCGCCCAGGGCAAGCCCCAGCAGCTGGATGTGCGGAGCATCCTTCGATACTTTATCACCCACCAGAAGAACGTGGTGACCCGGCGCACCAAATGCCAGCTGGACACCGCAAAGAAGCGGGAGCACATCCTGGAGGGCCTGATGGTGGCCGTGGACCATGTGGACGAGGTCATTCGCCTCATTCGCAGCAGCAAGTCCCCCAAGGAAGCCAAGGAACGGCTCATGAGCACCTACAGCCTTTCGGAGGCGCAGGCGCAGGCCATTTTGGACCTGCGGCTGCAGCGGCTCACCAACTTGGAGCTGGTGGCCATCGAGAAGGAGTACCGGGACATCCAGCGGCTCATTGCGGAGCTGGAAGGGATTCTGTCTTCGGAAAAGAAGCTGATGAACCTGATAAAGAAGGAGCTGCTGGAAATAAAGAAGCTGTTCCCTCTGCCCCGGCGGACCCAGATTATCAAGGCCGACACCACCATCCAGCTGCCGGAGGAGAACGCCGCCGTCACGGAGGAGATGGCCGTGGCCTTCTGCGCCGACATGAAGATTCGCAAGTGGCCCAGCCGCCTCTTTACCCTGGGGGAAATCAGCAACGATGCGCCCTGGCGGGTGGTGAAGGTGAAGGGGGACGGCCGCCTGCAGCTGTTTACGGACCGAGGGGACGTGCTGCTATTGAATGTGGGCGACATTCCCGAGACCCGGCCCACGGCCCGGGCGGTGAGTGTAACGTCCCTTATCGTGCTCGAAAAGAACGAAAGGATTGTCGCCGCCTTCCCGGAGGAGGGGGAGGGGGACTTCCTGTTCTTCACTGCGGGCGGGGCCGTGAAGCGGACCCCCAGCAAGGAATATAATCTAAGAACCAAGCGCTCCGCCGCCCTGAATTTGAAGGACAAGGACCAGCTCCTTGCCGTCGAGCGGGATACGGGCTTGCCCATTCTGCTGGTAACAGAGAAGGGCATGAGCATCCGCTTCACCGCGGACCAGGTGCCCAGCCAGGGCCGCACCTCGGGCGGCGTGCGGGGCATCAAGTTAGACGACAAGGACCGGGTCATCTTTGCCGGCCAGGTGGACGAGGAAGGGGAGCTGGTGCTCATCTCCGACAGGGGCTTTGGCAAGCGGAGCTTCCTCTTTGAATACGAACCCCAGGGCCGGGGCGGCAAGGGGCTCAAGACCTTCGACTTTGCCAAGCGCGGCGGCAACGGCACCAGGCTGGTTTGGGCGGCGCCGGTGAAGGAGCCCTATGACATCGTCATCGAGCAGCGGCGCAGTCCCCAAACCCCCATGAACACGGAGCAGCTTCGCCTGGAGGATCGCTTCTCCAAGGGGACCATGGCCGTGTCCGTGGTGCTGGACGACGATGTGGTGAGCGTGCGGCGGGTGCTCAAATAACGAACCGTTTGCAACCTATGCCGGGTGTGCCCGGTGTTATGGATGAAAAAACCATAGGAGGTATGATGGCATGAAACGGAAAAACGCATGGGTAGCCCTGCTGCTGGCGGGGATGATGATTCTCTCTTTGGTGGGCTGTTCTAAGAGCGCCGACTATTCCCGCTCCTATGCAGCGCCCGAGGCCGCCTATGATACGGCGGCTATGGAGGAGGCCGATTATGAATACGGCTATGCCACCACGGAAATGAAGGCCGCCGGGAGCGTCAGCAACGCAGGCAGCAACCTGACCGGGGCTGTGGCGGGCCGGAAGATTATCAAGAACGGGGATTTGAGCGTGCAGACCCTGGAATTCGATGCGTTCATCGAGTCCCTGAACCAGGCCATCGCTCGCATGGGGGGCTATGTCCAGTCCTCCCGGGTGAACAACAACACCTACTACCGCAACCGTATGCGCTCGGCGGATATCACCGCCCGGATTCCCGCGGACCGGCTGGACGAGTTCTGCGACCAGGTTTCCCAAATCGGGAACCTGACCTATAAGAACCTGTACACCCAGGATGTGACGCTGACCTATGTGGACCTGGAAAGCCATGTGAAGGCCCTTCGCACCGAGCAGCAGACCCTTATGGAGCTGCTTGAAAAGGCGGAGTCCGTGGAGGACATCATCACCATCCAGAGCCGGCTAAGCGACGTGCTCTATGAGATTGAAAGCTATGAGTCCACCCTTCGCACCTATGACGACCAGATCGCCTTCTCCACCGTGAACCTGTCCATCGAGGAGGTCATGCGGGAGACCGCTGTGGAGCCGGAGACCGCCTCCGAGGAGATTGGCCGCCGGTTCAAGGAGAACTGGCAGGATGTGAAGGACGGCCTTGCCCGCTTTGGCATCAACTTCGTGTCCGAGCTGCCGGTCATCCTTCTCTGGGTGCTGATTCTGGGCGGCATCGCCGCTATCATCCTCTGCCTGGTTCGCACCGCCCCCAAACGCAAGGAACGGCGGGAGCGGCGGCAGGCGCTCAGACGGCAGAAGGCCTATCAGAAGCAGCAGCAACAGGCGGAAAACCAGAAGTAAGGAGCGACTATGACACAGCTATTGCAGCATGGGGACATCCTGGTGGAGGCGGCGGGGGGATATACCTGCCTTAGAGACGGGTATCTGGGCATCGACGGGGACACCATCGACTATCTGGGTACCGAACCCCCCCAAAAGGCCTACGACACCGTGAAGGACATGACCCACCGGCTCATTGCGCCCGGGCTTGTCAACGCCCACACCCACACGGGCATGACCCTTCTTAGGGGCCTCGGGAGCGATTTACCCTTGCAGCAATGGCTTTTTGACACCATCTTCCCCGTGGAGGATCGGATGGGGCCGGAGGACATGTTCGTGGGCACGGAGCTTGCCATGCTCGAGATGCTCGCCTGCGGCACCACCTCCTTTTCCGATATGTACATGGCCCCGGGCCACACGGCAAAGGCCATCCTCCAATCGGGCATGAAGGCCAACATCTGCCGCCCCCTCCAGTCCTTTGACGAGGGGGAGGACCCCTATAAGAGCGCCCGTATGCAGGAGATGCTGGCCCTCTATGACCAGTGGCACCTGGCGGGGAACGGCCGTATTCGGGCGGATTTTTCCATCCACGCCGAGTATACCTGCACCCCCGCCATGGTCCGGGCCGCCGCCCTGGAGGCGCAGCGGCGGGGCACCGGGCTCCACATCCATCTGTCCGAAACCGCCAAGGAGCAGGCGCAAGGCAGGGAGCGCCGGGGGGTGACCCCGGCCAGGTGGTTCGCTGATTTGGGCGCCTTTGAGGGCCGGTGCTATGCCGCCCACTGCGTCCATTTGACCGAGGCGGACAGGGACCTGCTCCTTGAAAAAGGGGTGTTCCCCGTCCATTGCCCGGAAAGCAATTTGAAGCTGGGCAGCGGCGTGGCCCCGGTGGTGGACATGAACCGCCGCGGCTTGCAGGTGGCCCTGGGCACCGACGGCGCCGCCAGCAACAACAACCTCAACATGATAGAGGAACTGCACCTGACGGGGATTCTCCACAAGGGCACCCTGCTGGAGCCCACGGCCCTGTCCCCGGCGGAAGCGCTTGCCATGGCCACCAGGAACGGCGCCCTGGCCCAGGGCCGCACCGACACGGGAAGCCTTATGGTGGGGAGGAAAGCGGACCTGTTCGCCCTCAACATGGATGCCCCTCACCTGACCCCCAGCCCGGATCCCCTCGCTGCCCTCCTCTACAGCGCCCAGGCTTCTGACGTGTGCCTGACCATGGCGGACGGCCGCATCCTCTATGAAAACGGGTCGTATCTTACCTTGGACAAGGATCGGATTCTATATGATGCCCAAAAGGCCGTGGAGCGGCTTGTTGGGTAATCATGCAATAAATGATGCATAATCAGCAATAATATATTGCATGGCGCATAAAAAACCCGCCAAAAATCGGGGCAATGAGAGAAATTTTATAAAAAGTCTCGCATAAATATGGAAATGGGGCTTGCAATTCTCTATAACTTGTCGTACAATAACCCCCATCGGGATTTCATGCCCGGGAAAAACACTAAAGGAGAAAGAGTATGAAAAAGTTTCTGGCCCTGTTTCTGGTTCTGTTGATGGCACTCTCCCTGGTTGCCTGTTCCAAGACCGAACAGGAACAGGAAGCCTCTGCCAATACAAAGCAAGAGCTGCTCACCATGGGCACCGGCGGTCCCGCGGGGACCTACTTTGCCTTTGGCGGCGTGCTTGCCAATGTGCTCAATGAGAAGATTGCCGACAAGGTGAACATCAATGTGGTCACCACCGGCGGTTCCGGGGACAACCTGCAGAACATGGCCATGGGCGTGTACCAGCTGGCCACCGTTCAGTCCGATGTTATGACCTATGCCTATGAGGGCAGCCGCAGCTTTGCCGAGACCGGCGCCGTGCCCAATGTGCGGGTGCTGGCGGGCCTGTATGCCGAGACCGTCCAGATTGTCACCACCAACCCCGACATCAAGACCGTGGCCGATTTGAAGGGCAAGAAGGTCTGCGTGGGCGATGTGAACTCCGGCACCTACTTCAACGCCTGCGACGTGTTTGCCGCCTATGACATGGATGTGGAGAACGACATCCAGGCCATCTATCAGTCCTTCGGCGATTCCACCGAGAGCCTGAAGGACGGCAAGATTGACGCCGCCTTCATCGTGGCCGGCGCTCCCACCACCGCCGTGGTGGATTTGGGCACCGCCAAGAAGGTGTACCTGGTCTCCATCGACGACGAGCATATGGATAAACTCCTCGCCGCCTGCCCCTTCTATGCCAAGTATGTCGTGGGCAAGGATGTGTACAACACCGACGAGGACTGCACCACCGTCACCGTGAAGGCCACTCTGGTGGCTGATGCCGCCCTGTCTGATGACGTGGCCTATGCCATCGTGTCCACCATCTATGGCAATATCGACGAGATTACCGCCGCCCATGCCAAGGGTGCGGAGCTTGACTTGACCTTTGCCACCGAGGGCATGGCTGTACCCTTCCATCCCGGCGCAGCCAAATTCTTCGCTGAACAGGGCATCACCGTGGAAAGCAGATAATCCGCGCTGACAGCCATACACCAACTTCAAAAGCTGCGGCGCACAGAACCAGGCGCCGCAGTTTTTTATACCAAAGCAAAGGAGGAAGCACACATGCCCAGCATAAAGAAGCGCAAGGCAGCCATCGTGGATATGCCCAAGGCCGCGCCTGTGGACAGGGGCGATTTTGACGCCGTGTCCCAGGACGAGATGGACGAGATAATGAAGAATTTTGACCGGGAGAGCAACACCCGGATTTGGACCGGCTGGCAGGAATATGCGGTGAAGGGGGTCATGGCCGCCTTCTCGCTGATTGTCATCTATATCACGCTGTTTGCCACCATGCTGGACCAGCAGCGGCTGCCCAGCTTTGTGGGCATGGGGATTCTCATGGGGTATCTAATCTACCCCGCCAAGAAGGGGAAGCAGCGCATCAACTACATCCCCTGGTATGACCTGCTCATCATGATTCTGGGCACCGGCGCCTATTTCTACTTCGTGTTCAACGCCCGGACCATCATCAAGCAGGGCATCTACTTCCAGTGGTACGAGTACATCATCGGCATCATCGGCATCCTTTCGCTGGTGGAGCTGTGCCGCCGGAGCGTGGGCGTTCCCATCCTCTGCGTGGCGGCGGTGTTCGTGGGCTACGGGCTGTACTTTTTTCACACAGAAGCTGGGCTTTGTGGGGGCGGCCAAGACCCTGATTTATCGCATCTTCTATACCACCACCGGCATCTTTACCACCCCCATCGACGTGTGCTCCAAGTACATCGCCGTGTTCATCATCTTCGGTGCCTTCCTGGAGCGGACGGGCATCTCCGACTTCTTCATTCAGCTGGCCAACTCTCTGGCGGGCTCTGCCAGCGGCGGCCCTGCCAAGGTGGCGGTCATCTCCTCCGCCCTGTGCGGCATGGTGTCCGGCTCCTCCGTGGGCAACACGGTGACCACCGGCTCCGTCACCATCCCCATGATGAAAAAGACGGGCTATAAGGGTGAGTTCGCCGCAGCCGTGGAAGCGGCAGCCTCCACCGGCGGCCAGATTATGCCCCCGGTCATGGGTGCGGCGGCCTTCCTCATGATCGACTATGTGGGCGTGCCCTATTCCAACATCATCGTCCGGGCCATCCTCCCCGCCGCCCTCTACTTCCTGGGCATCTTCATCGCCGTGCATCTGGAGGCCAAGCGCACCGGGCTCAAGGGCATCCCCAAGGACCAGCTGCCCAAGTTCTCCGTCCTGGCCAAGAAAAGCTATCTGCTGCTGCCCCTTGTGGTGCTGGTGCTCATGGTGTCCCTGAACCTGAAGACCATGGCCTTCTCCGCCGCCACCGCCATTGTGGTGTGCATTCTGGTGAGCCTTCTTAATAAGGACAACCGGATTACGCCGCTAAAGTTCTTCGACGCCCTGGCTAACGGCGGCAAGAACTGCATCTCCATCATCGCCGCCTGCGGCATCGCCGGCATCGTGGCCGGCTGCATTGCCATGACGGGTCTTGCCTCCCAGATTATCTCCTTCATCATCCGCATCGCCGGGGATAAGCTGATTATCGCCCTGTTCTTCACCATGATTTGCTGTATCGTCCTGGGCATGGGCGTGCCCACCACCGCCAACTACTGCATCATGGCCTCCACCTGCGCCCCCATCCTTATCCGCATGGGCGTTCCCGCCATTGCCGCCCACTTCTTCGTGTTCTACTTCGGCATCGTGGCGGACATCACGCCCCCCGTGGCCCTGGCCGCCTACGCCGGTTCCGCCATCGCCAGGTCCGACCCCATGAAAACCGGGGTCAACGCCACAAGGCTCGCCATCGCCGCCTTTGTGGTGCCCTATATCTTTGCCATGGACCCCACCATGATGTTCGTGGGCATCGAGCATTGGTATCAGGTGGCCCTCATCTGCCTCACCTCCGTGGTGGGCATCTACGGCGTGGCCGCAGGCCTCGCGGGCTTCACCTTCAAGGAGATGCCCTGGTATGTCCGCATTCTCTCCGTGGCCGGCGGTCTCATGCTCCTGGCCCCCTCCACCCTCACGGACATCATCGGCCTTGTCCTGGTGGCCGCCGTGGTCCTTGGCCAGTACCTCTGGTCTAAAAAGTCCGCCCCCAAAGCCACCTGAGCACCGGCAGCCAAGCAAACAAGCAAAACGAGTCAACCAAGCGGTTGGCTCGTTTTTTATTGTAACTCAGAAAGAATACTTTACTTTTGCAGCGGCATCCTATATTATAATTACGAAAAAAGGTGTGCATACGCACGTTTGCGAAACAGGAGAACCACCTATGGAGATTAAACGGGATATCTATTTGAATCGGTTGATTCGGCGCGAGAAGAACGGACTGGTCAAGATTGTGACGGGCGTTCGTCGGTGTGGAAAGTCATACCTTCTGTTCAACCTGTTCCACAATTATCTGCTGGAAAAGGGCGTGAAGGAGGACCATATTATCGAGATTGCCCTGGATGACCGCAGCAATAAGGAACTGCGCGATCCGGATAACATGCTGAACTATGTAAAGGGGCGTATCGTTGATAGAGATACGTATTATATCATTCTGGACGAGGTACAGCTCCTTGCCGAGTTTGAGGATGTACTCAATAGTTTTTTGCATATCCGCAATGCAGATGTATATGTGACCGGCAGCAATTCCAGGTTCCTCTCCTCTGATTTGGTTACGGAGTTTCGCGGCCGCGGGGACGAGGTTCGCATCTTTCCGCTTTCCTTCCGGGAGTATTGTTCCGCCTATCCGGGCAGTACCGACGAAGCCTGGGACGACTACTTTACCTATGGCGGACTGCCGCTGATTCTCTCCCGTGAAACGGCAGAGGAAAAAGCGGAGTATCTTATGTCCCTGTTTCAAACGGTGTATCTTAGCGACATCATTGACCGCCATAAGGTGCGTAATCAGGAGGAACTGGATGAACTGGTGGACATTCTTGCTTCTGCCGTGGGGTCGCTAACCAATCCGCTGAAGCTGGCGAACACCTTCAAAACCATCAAGAAAAAGAGCATCAGCGACAAGACACTCAAAAAGTACATGGATTATCTTATGGACGCCTTCTTAGTGAGCAAGGCTATCCGCTACGATATCAAGGGACGCAAGTATATTGGTTCTCCGGCGAAGTTCTACTTTGAGGATGTGGGGCTGCGCAATGCAAGGCTCAACTTCCGGCAGATGGAAGAAAACCACATCATGGAGAACATCATCTACAATGAGCTGCGGATTCGGGGGTATCATGTGGATGTTGGGCTTGTGGAACAGTTCGGCAAGAACAGCGAGAACAAGACCACAAAAAAGCAGCTGGAGGTGGATTTTGTCGTCACCCGGGGAAGCGAAAAATACTATATTCAATCCGCCTTTGCCATGAACACCCCGGACAAACAGGACCAGGAGGAGCGCCCGCTGGATGCCATCGGGGATTCCTTCAAAAAAATCATCGTGGTGAGGGATACTATCAAGGTGCGCCGAAACGACAGGGGCATCGTGACCATGGGCATCCGCAGCTTCCTATTGGATGAGAACAGTCTGAAGGCATAAAAAAGGAAAGCCCACGGGCTTTCCTCCTCTGCCTCATTTTCTGCCGTGCTGGTAGAGCTGCCGGTTGTCCAGGGCCCATTGCCGCTCGGAAAAACCTCCGGCCTGAACCCCTTCCAGGGCGGCGAACATCTCAAAGAGCTGCGCATCCAGCCGGTCCAAGGTGGAGAGCACCTCCGCCTCCGGGAACATGGGGAGCTTGGGGGACCCAAACTCCGGCTGGCCGTGGTGAGACAGCAACATGTGCTGCAGCAGCACGCTGGTCTGCTCCGGCACCTGCAGCAGCTCCGCCGCCGCGCGAACCTCCGCCATGCCCATGTTGATGTGGCCCAGCAGCTGCCCCTCCGGGGTGTAGGCTGTGGCGATGCCCAGCTTCCCCGTGGCCAGCTCCCCAAGCTTTCCGATGTCGTGCAGGATAGCCCCGGCGATGATCAGCTCCCCGTCCAGTTGGGGATAGTGCCGGGCCACCACCTTCCCCATGCGTACCAGGTTGGTGGTGTGCTCCAAAAAGCCGCCCCGGGTGGCGTGGTGCAGCTTCACCGCCGCCGGGTAATAGAGCATCTCGCTCTTGTGCTCCTTCATTATGTATTGCACCAGGCGCTTTAGGTCCTGGTCCCTGAACCCTTCCGTCTCCTGCCACAGATACTCATAGGCCGCCTTCGGGTCCAGGGGGGAGCAGGGCACAATCTGGGACATATCCACCCCGTCCGCCTCCGTGGCCTGACGGATGCGCTCAATCCGCAGCTGCTCGCTGTCCTTCCACACGGTGATGGTGCCCCGAACCTTGATGACATCCTCCGGCTCATACAGGCCCATGGAGGGCACATAGTTCCAAATCTTCCCCACGCACTCCCCGCCGGCATCCGCCAGCACCATGTCCATATAGGTGCCGCCCTTGCTGTCGGTCCGCACCGCCGCACTCTTTACCAGGCAAAACCCCTCCACCTGCTGGCCCGGGGCGTTCAATAGATTCATTCTGCTCATGCTCTTCCCTCCGTTCGCTACCCCCAGTATACCAGAAAATCCCCAATAGGCAAATACCCCCCATATAAATCTCTCCCTCGTTGACAGAACAAAAGGGACCATATATAATTATCCAAACATGTATTCACATACAGAATACCTTCAAAGGAGATACTCCATGACCAAGCGCACCCTGTCCCTTCTTCTGGCCATCCTTCTGCTCTTGACGGCCTTCCCCTTCTCCGCCCTGGCGGAGGCGGACGAGCTGCCGCCGGAGGAGCAGCCTCAGGAGGAAGAAACTGTTGAACTGGATGAACTGAAATATGATGAACCGTTTGAGAACGACGATTACAGTATATCGGAAACGGAACAAATTGTCCCCGAAATGGCAAACTCATACGGTAGTTTAGCTGAAATCACAGCGAGGATGACGCAATTACAATCATATTTTCCAAGTGGTAAGTTTTGGAGTGGCGGGAAGACGGAATCACAGCTTGTGGCTGCTGCCAAGAGCGCTTCATGGTCCAGAAGAGCTTTTGGCGTGGAGGATACGGGGTGCCGTCATAATTCAAAAACTGAATGCTCTTGTCATGGCTATACATGCACTAGCAATACATATGGGGGAAGACAATGCTATGGGTTTGCAAGATTCATAGGCTATCTTTTATGGCCTCAATATGGGAATCCGGAGAATTGTAACGGGTGGACTAAAATCTCGGGCTCGGCATTGTCTTCGGTTATACTGGAACCGGGAGATATTATTCAGAAACCCCAATATGGTGGCAAGGACCCGCATACTGCAATCGTTTATGAAGTATCTGCTGGGAACGTTACCGTTGCAGAGGTGAGGGGAGGGAATGGAACTGGGACGAATGGTCGTTATCATGGACAGGCTAAGGGATGCGAAATTGTATGGGGAGTATTTAACGGCAATCACAGTTATGAATCCATGAGTTCTATTCTCAGTCTGGTTCAATCTGCTGGCGGTTATATACTTAAGCACCCCCAGACATCTACGAGCGAACCCCAAAACCTTACCGTCACCCTCACTCAATATCCCAGCGGAATCATGGCGAAGGGGGCTAAGTTGGGCTTGCGTGGGTCAATTTCTTCTGGCTACAACATTATCAGCGTAGAAGCAAAAATCGAAAATGCAGTGGGAGAAGTGGTGCAATCTTACTCCGCCAATCCCAACAAGGCCTACTACGATATAAAAACAGACGGCGTAAATGATGCTATGTGTTTTGACACCTTGGAGAGAGGGTCATACACAATGCGTATAATTGCGAAAGATAGCAGTACGCGTATTGTATCCAAAAATTATCCGTTTAGCATTGACGTCGACTCCTCACGGGTAAGCTTTAATGCGAACGGCGGCTACTGTTCAATCGAAAGAAAGGAAGTGTTTTATGGGGAAAGTTACGGTTCACTCCCCACACCAACCAGGGACAACTATACCTTTGCTGGCTGGTATACCGCAAGCGACGGCGGCAACCTGGTTACATCAGCAACGACGGTAACAAGCAAACTTAACCGCACACTATACGCTCATTGGACACCCAATCAGTTCTGGTTGGAAATCAATGCTCGTCTGGATGGCAGTTGGGCAGAAACAACCAGCGGCTATGGAACCTTTGACCTATACATAAACGGCGCACTTGTTATCAATGACGGTACGAGTTATTGGAACGCTTCTTTGCCGTATGGAACAACATATGAAATAGCAGATATAAGAACGGCAGAGGGGAAAAACTATAGCGGTTTGAGCGAGGGCAGTGTCAGCGGCACCATTACCGGGAATACATATGCGGAGTTGTCCTTTAGCACTAAGACGGTTTCTTTGCAGATTGCTGGAATCCGGGATGGGCAATGGAACGGAACAGTGGATGGTTACGGGACATTTGATCTTTATTTGAATGGTGATCTCGTTTCAGATGATGTAACGGGTTATTGGGCCCCTTCTTTGCCGTATGGAACAACATATGAAATTGCAGATATAAGAACGGCAGCAGGGAAAAGCTATAGCGGCCTGAGCAAGGGAAGTGCCAGCGGCACCATTACCGTAAATACATATGCGGAGTTGTCTTTTAGCACTAAGACATTTTACTTGGATATAAATGGCCGTTTGGATGGAGCAAAGATTTATGATACAGCTAACTACGGGATTGTAGATGTTTATATCAACGGTGCCCTTGTGACGCAGGATGTTTCGGATTTTGAGGGCTACTATCCCTATGGAACATCCTTTGAAATAAAGAATATCAGGCCGTTAGATGGCAAAAGCTATAACGGCATTGTGACTGGTTTGAGGAGCGGGGTGTTAACCGATGAACTGGGAACAAACGAGATTGTATTGGATTTCTCCACAGTAGCAAACGTGGAAACGCCGCAAAAAAGCAATCCGCAGTATTATAAAGGGCATACATACTACTATATTTCAGAGACCCATACATGGTATGAAGCCAAAGCATTGGCTGAGCGTATGGGCGGGCATCTGGTTACGATTTCCGATGCAGAAGAAAATGCATTTGTAGCCAATATGATTGCAGATGTCACTTGGATAGGAATCACAGATACTGGAAGTGAAGGCTCGTGGCATTGGATTACTGCTGAAAATGCTGGCTTCACAAATTGGAGCAGCGGAGAACCAAACAATGAATCCTGCAATGAAGATGATAGTGAAAACTATTCAAGCATTTGGAAAAGCGGAGCTTGGAATGATGCTGCAGGATGCTTTAAGTATCCCTTTATTTGTGAAATAGATTCGGCTCCGTTGCCTACCGCCACACCCACGGCAACGCCTACCGCAACGCCTACGGCTACTCCTACCGCAACGCCCACAGCAACGCCTACCGCAACGCCCACGGCAACGCCGACGCCTAAGCCTTTGGTGCTGCCCACCATCAAGACCCAGCCCAAGAGCGTGACGGTGAATAACGGCAAGGCGGCGAAGTTCTCCGTGAAGGCCACGGGCAAGAATCTGAAATATCAGTGGGAAGTGTCTGTGGGCGGGGGAGAGAGCTGGGCGGAGGTGGCCAAGGCTACCAAGAGCAGCCTTAGCGTGAAGATGGTGAAGGCCATGGCGGAGAGTAGCCAGCAATACCGCTGCAAGGTGACCAATGCCGATGGATATGTGTACACCGATGCGGCTACCCTGACCGTGAAGCTGGTGCCACCCACCATCACGCTTTCTCCCAAGGCCGTAAGCGTGCGAAACGGGAAGAACGCCAGCTTCAGCCTCAAGGCCAAGGGGGCCAAGAGTTTCCTGTGGCAGGTGAATGACGGAAGTGGCTGGGTGGATATTCCCAAGGCCACCAAGGCGAAACTGACCTTGAATAAGGTCACCGTAGACATGAACGATAACTGGTACCGCTGCGTGGTCGTCAATGCTGACGGGAGCGTGATTAGCCAGGCTGCCATCCTGTCCATCTATCTGGTATATCCGACCATCACGACTCAACCTAAGGATGTCTCCGTAAAAGACGGAGGCAAGGCCACATTTACGACCAAGGCTAAAGATGCGAACAGATACCAATGGCAAGTGAACGACGGCAGCGGCTGGGTAAATATCACGAAAGCGACCAGTTCAAAACTGGTTATAGCGAAAGTCGGCATCACGCTTTCAGGCAACAGGTATCGCTGTCTGGTCAGCAATGGGGACGGAAGTGTTTACACGAATGAAGCCTCGTTGCATGTGGAGCCGGTTACCTACAGTATCTCCTTCAACTATAACGGGGGAAAGGGCGACACATCTAAGGTTTTCTGCAAAAGCGGGGAAACCCTGTCCTGGTTGCCAACACCCTTTACAAGAATAGGATACAGCTTTGCGGGCTGGTACACCCAGAAAAGCGGCGGGATGCGCCTGGACGAAACGACTGCTATAACCAAATCCATGACGGTCTACGCTCGATGGGAAAAGAAGGTTCCGACCCCAGGCTGGAAGTACCTTTCTCCGGAGGAATCGGGATATGATGCTGGAGCCTGGTATTATGTGGGCAATAACGGAAAGTATCTTACCGGCTGGCAGACCATCAACGGCAAACGATACTACTTTGGCACCGATGGAGCCATGTATTATGGCGTAAGAAAAGTTGGCAGCACCTACTATTATTTTACCGATGATGGGGGAGATTTAGGTGTGTCGGCTCCTCCCTATGGATATCTGGCGGGAGAGGGATTCCATGAGGATGAATATGAGGCGCCGGTGTTCACGGACGACGCCGGACAGGTCTTGGCGTGGGACGGGTTCCCATACTTTTATGATGGCAAAGGGACCAGCGTTTTTAATGCCTGGGATTTGGTGAAAACCAGTATCCCTGATGTTGCCGCCTATACATTCTACGATGTGGACAAGGACGGAATAAAGGAGTTTATTGTAGAGAGTGGAGATGGCGCGCTGGATGCACAGTTCTATTTCTATCGCATGGACGCCAACAGGGAGGAGTTCAGGTATATCGGGGCTGTTGACAGCTGGCATAGCGTGCTGCAGCGCGATAAAAAAGGAAACTTAATCGTAGAAGGTATGTCTTTTGATGAACAATGGGCGTACCAAATTGGATACAAGAACGGCTCCATAACCAGCCAGCTTGTCAAACATTTTGAGTTTGATATGGATGAATATGACGGGGATTACCCGTATAAAGATTTGGGCTATTCCGATGTGTATGTGTATTATGTGTATTAATTGATGAAATAATAAACGATTTTAAAGGAGGGAAAAACATGAAAAAAGGTATTTGTTGTTTTGTGATGCTGCTTCTGCTGTGTGGCTGTGCCATTCCTGTGAATCAATCCACAGCGCAGACACCCACCCAGGAACCGGTGACAACGCAGTTTTCCACCGAAGTGCCAACGCAGGAGCCTACCCAAGCTCCAACCGAAGCGCCAACGCAGGAGCCTACCCAGGCTCCCACCGAAGCACCTACACAGGCACCCGCTTTGGTAAAAAAGGGAAGTGTAGGGGTACAGTCTGTGAGCGAATTAAGCATGTATGACGTGGTGACCTTTGGCCGATATACCCAGGGGGCTCTGGGAAGCGAGAGCCCCATCGAGTGGTATGTGGTACAAAAGGAAGGGAATCGGGCCATGCTTCTGTCCAAATATGCCTTGGACAGCAAAAGGTATCATGATAACAACACTAAACTGGCGTGGGAGGGCAGCGATTTATATAAATGGCTGAATCATCAGTTTAAGGAGAGCGCCTTTACCGAGCAGGAGACAGAGCTTCTAACTGCTCCGGTAACTCTATTGAGCTTTTCTCAGGCAAACGAACTTCCGAAAACGATTCTCGTCTGCGCCTCAACAGACTATGCCGTTTCCAACGGAGGAGATCAGAACCGCTGCATCTGGTGGCTCAGTGATTACAGCGGGGCTGTGGAATACTGGGATGGCACAATCTCGCATAATGCCAGTGCTGTAACAGAAGACGGCACGGTAGCCAGGGAAGGATATCAAGTCAACTTTAACAGTAAATTTGTTCGTCCGGTCATCATAGTTGAACTCTAATACTGCGCAGTTTCAGTTTATCAAACCCTACCCCAGCCCGCAGAGCAATCTGCGGGCTTTGTGCATGACGGCGGAGCCAATTCATGCCGCCAAGGGCGGCGAATCATGAGTTACCCTTCGGGCATGATTTGGCGGCAAAGAACCGCAGCAGCGCGACGGCGACGTCGTTGACATTCGTTCCGGTCGGACCGGTCATGATGAGACCGCCTGTTTTCTGCAATGCGTGATATGCGTCGTTGTTGCTGAGGACCGCGTCCACGGTGAGTCCGTTCGCCGCAAGCTCGCCGACCGTGTCGCCGTCGGCATAGCCGCCCGCGGCGTCGGTGGGACCGTCGGTGCCGTCGCTTCCGATAGAGAAGACTGCGGCGTTATTGAGCCCCGCGATGCCCGGCGCGGCGGCAAGCGCAAGCTCCTGGTTGCGTCCGCCGAGACCCTTGCCGACGAGTTTCACAACCGTTTCGCCGCCTGCGATGAATGCAAGCGACTTGCTGTCGCCTGCATGCGTTTTGAGGATGGAAGCGAGGAAGCTGCCCGCTTCCTTTGCCTGACAGCAAAGCTGATCGGTCAGAAGGACCGGCGTATATCCGAGCGCGGTGCAGGTTTTTTCCGCAGCTGCACACAGCTCACGCACACTGCCGTTGATCTGCGAGCGCACGTTGTTGAGGATCTTCGGCGTTTCGACGGAAAGCAGCGCGCGTGCGGCATCGCTCATTTTGAGATCGTACTTCTTCGCGATGCGCATCGCGTCCTCGGCGGTGGAGGAGTCGGGACAGGCGGGACCGGACGCGATCATGTCCAGAGGATCGCCGAGGATGTCCGAAAGGATGACGGCTTCGACCCGTGCCGGCCAGACGAACTGTGCAAACCGTCCGCCCTTGACCGCGGACAGGCGCTTGCGGATTGTGTTGATTTCCGTGATATCCGCGCCGCAGGCCAAAAGCTGTCCGGTGATGTCCTGCAGTTCCTCCGCGGGAACCAACGGCTTTTCAAACAGCGCGCTGCCGCCGCCGGACAGCAGGAACAGAACCGTATCCTCCTCCTTGAGATCGGCAACGAGATCGAGCGCCGCCTGCGTGCCTTTGAACGAGTTTTCATCGGGAACGGGATGTCCGGCTTCAAAACAGTCGAAATTGGCGATCGGTCCCATCACATGCTCATATTTGGTCACGACGACGCCCTTTTCGATGCGGTCGCCGAGCGCGTCAGACGCCGCCTTTGCCATTTGCCACGCGGCCTTGCCCGCGGCAACGAGCAGCACCCGTCCGCCAAAGGCCATCTTTTTCAATGCGCGCTGTACGGCGGCGTCCGGCTGAACGGCGGCGATCGCTTCCTTTACGATCTGATTCGCATGGGAACGTAATTCTTGATTCATGTTTTCCTCCTGTAAAAAAAGCGCGCTGCCGGAATTGACAGCGCGCTGCGTGATGAGATCAGAAGATCAGACTGAGAATGAAGATCTCGACCATGGACGCGATACCGATAACGAGCGTCATCAGCGTCTGCGTCTTGTAGCCCTGTTCCGGCGTCATTTCGCCGAAGTTTGTGACAACCCAGAAGTAGCTGTCGTTTGCATGGGAAACAGTCATTGCGCCGGCGCCGATCGCCATAACGACGAGCGCAATCTCAACGGGCGCTGCAAAGCCGAGCACGCCAAGCAGCGGCGCAACGATACCGGCGGTCGTAGTAATCGCGACCGTGGAGGAACCCTGCGCGCTCTTGAGGATTGCGGCAAGGAGGAACGGGAAGAAGATGCCCAGCGTCTGGAAAACGTTTGCATGTTCGGTGATGAAGTTGACCATATCGGACGATGCAATGACCTTGCCAAGGACGCCGCCGGCGGCCGTGACGAACAGGATCGGACCGACGGTCTTGAGCGTTTCATTGGTGAGCGTATAGAAATCCTTGCCCTTCTTTGCGGTAAAGAGCTGGATGATCGCAAGAACCGCACCGACGGCAAGCGCCATGATCGGCGTGCCGAGGAATTTGATCAGATCGGCGAAGAAACCGGTTCCTTTGGCCATCGTCACGATGGAGGACGCCGCCATCAGAAGGATCGGGACAATGAGGGACGCAATTGCGTTGAAGCCGCTCGGCAGCTTGCCGAATTCCGCTTTGAGCTCTTCATACGTCTTGACGACTTCGCCGTTGTCGGTGATCTCGTCCGCGCTCTTGATCCTTTTGCCGATGAACTTCGCATAGACAAGACCTGCGATCAGCGGGGCGATCGAGCAGAGAAGACCGATGCCGATGACCAGCAGCAGGTTCTCGCCTACGCCGAGGGTATTCGCAGCGGCGATCGGACCGGGTGTCGGCGGGATGAACACATGCGAAATGTACAAGCCGCAGGAGA
Organism: Clostridia bacterium; assembly: GCA_017451295.1. GTDB lineage: Bacteria > Bacillota > Clostridia > Christensenellales > CAG-138 > RUG472. Next base: position 3,339 of record JAFSPW010000071.1, on the reverse strand, counting down.
GGCAGACCGTCATGGCGACGCTCGATGCGCCGGTACGCTTGACGAGCGCCTTGCGGATCGGGTTCAGAATGACGAAACCGCTGTCGCAGAAGACCGGGATGGAAACGACCCAGCCCATCAGCTCGACCGCAAGACCCGGATTCTTTTCACCGACGACCTTGATGACCATATCTGCAAGCTTCAAAGCTGCGCCGGTCTTTTCAAGAACCGTTCCGATGAACGCGCCCAGGATGATAACGATACCGATCGACGAGAACGTTCCGGAGAAGCCTGCGCCGATCACGCCGGGAATATCCGTCATAGGAATACCCGCAAGCAGCGCAAGGACGAGGGAAATGAACATGATCGCGAGGAAAGGATGTACCTTCAGCTTCGAGATCAGCAGGATCATCGCAACGATCGCCACGACGAACGCAATGATTAGCCATATACCGGTCATAACAAGAACCCCCTTCTATATAATTATTTACCAGTACACATATAATTTAGCAAAACAATATATCATTGTCAACGACAAAACCGGACCCTTGTGACGAAGGGAAAGGAAATTATGATGCCCGACCTGAAGACCCGGTGAATCGCCGACTGAAGACCCGGTGAATCGCCGCAAATACCCCCATATAAATCTCTCCCTCGTTGACAGCACAAAATGGACCAGATATAATTATCCAAACATGTATTCACATACAGAATACCTTCAAAGGAGGTATGCCCCATGACCAAGCGCGCCCTTTCCATTCTCCTGGCTGTTCTCTTTCTCCTGACGGCCTTTCCCCTCCCCGCCCTGGCGGAGGACGAACTGCCGCCGGAGGAGCTGCCGACGGATGAAGTGTGCAATAACGAAGAGCAAAAGGAAACAGAATCTTACGAGGAATATGACTACAGCTATCTTGAAGAGATAGCTCATCAAGGAGCAATCAACAGGGATATCCAGATTTACAGTCAATGGGATGTGGATGCCTATGGAGACGGGGACAGCAATTGGTTGAATACCAGTGGTTGCGGCTGGTTCAGCCTGGGTCACATGCTGCAATGGCTGGGCATTGTTCCAAAGGATGCCGAGAACGGAAATGCCATGCCCTGCAAATTGTATAAAGAATCAGGAATCAACACGGTATCCAGCTTCAATAGCGCAGCGCAATGGGTTGCTAACAAGTATAGCACTTCGCTGTCTATGACAGGCGATAAGGATGTAAAATCGATATTGAAAGACAGTGGCGTTGCCATTATCAATCAGTATGGCCACTTCTATGCAGCCGTGGAGCTTTCTGCCGATGAGAACTATGTGCATATTATAGACTCTTGCCTGTCCGTTCCCTATCAGAATGGTGTGACTGCGTACACTTCTTCTGGCACTCAGGTGCCCCTGAAATCCTGCGCAGCAAGAACCAATCAGCCCTGGTATTGTGCAGAAGGGTATGTTATGAATAAAGCTTCGTTGAGCTGGTCGGAAATCTGGACCTACTCTGGCGGCAGCTATTGGGTTACAGTGGGTGAGGTAGCTGGACATGTAAGATGTGCATTCTATTGCAAAGGAGGTATGCAGGATTCCACCCCTACTCCAAAGCCAATAGTCTCACCCACCCCTTCTCCCACACCGGAGGATCTTTCCCAGTGGAGTATGGAAAAGCCCATCAATGCATACGACAGCCAGGTGGAAACGGCTACACAGTATCGCTATTCCTATCGAAATGTGTGGACAAATATGATCATAACCGATCAAGGGACTATTGACTATGTCAAAGAATGGCCGGCTGGTTTCAACCGGTCACACACCTGTTTCACAACATATAATAATACGCCAAAGAGCGATGCCATCTACGCCTCAAGCGGCAAGCAGGTGGAAGTTAGCCAGTCCAGCGTGATAGGGTATATCTATTGGCATTGGTGCAAAAACAGAACCGACGGCCCCAAGAACCGCTTTTTCGCCGACAAGTGTGAAGAGGATTATACTACATTCCATGCTTTTTTTAGCACGACGAACGCCGGTCACTTTGATGCCGATGGAGCGGATGGAAGCCCATCTTTCTATCTGAACAATGCAAATGCTTGCTGTGATACATATTGGTGGTTTCGGGTCCCCGTTTATCGCCAGACATATACGGAGCGCACACCTGAAGTTTCCTATGGTGATTGGGGCGAGTGGACGGCCTGGACAATGGAGCAAAAACAAACCAGCGATGCATGCAGAGCGGAATCTCGCACGGTATATCGCTTTATCGGCGATGTTGAACCACCGGTAATTCGGAATCATCCTCAGTCTGCTTCTGCAATGGCAGGGGATGCGGTTTCTATGTCCGTATCACCATATTGTAGCACGCCAAACAGCATGACCTATGAGTGGTATACGAAAGGCGCAGATGAAACGGAATGGAAAAGAGTGTCTGAAACAAGCGGCACTGTCACAACGGTACCCAGTTCCGACGATGGTAAACTGGAAACCGCAACCATTACACTGACAGCGCAGCCCGGAAAGAACGACTATTATTGCGTTGTCAAGACGAGCGGCGGGGAGGAGGCATCAGCTGTAGCAACAGTAACCGCTACTACCCCTACCGCAACGCCGACTACAACCCCAACGGCTACTCCGACCGCAACGTCGACCGCTACGCCCACGGCCACTCCGACACCCACACCCACGGCGACCCCCACGCCTAAGCCCTTGGTGCTGCCCACCATCAAGGCCCAGCCCAAGAGCGTAGCGGTGAACAATGGTGCGACAGCGAAGTTCTCCGTGAAGGCCACGGGCAAGAATCTGAAATATCAGTGGGAAGTGAGCACGGACGGGGGAGAGACCTGGGAGAACGTGACCAAGGCCACCAAGAGCAGCCTGAGCGTGAAGACCGTCAAGGCCATGGCCGAGACGGAGAACCTGTATCGCTGCAAGGTGAGCAATGCCGATGGCAGCGTGTACACCGATGCCGTCACCCTGACCGTGAACCTGGTGCCCCCGGTGATTACGGGTCAGCCTGACAACATTAGTGTCTATAACACCAAGAAGGCCTCCTTCACGGTGAAGGCCAAGAACAGCAAGAGCTTCCAATGGGAAGTGTCCGAAGATGGGGAGAGCTGGGAGGCTATTGCCGGGGCCACAAAGGCCAGCTATAGCTTGACTGCAGACTACAAGGCCATGAACGGCAAGCAATACCGCTGCAAGGTGAGCAATGCCGATGGATATGTGTACACCGATGCGGCCACCCTGACCGTGAAGCTGGTGCCGCCGGTGATTACGGGTCAGCCCGCCAATGTCAGCGTCCGCAACGGGAAGAACGCCAACCTGACGATAAAGGCCAAAGGGGCTAAAAAGTATCAATGGCAGGTGAACGACGGCAGCGGCTG
>JAFSPW010000070.1 GCA_017451295.1 Clostridia bacterium | reverse complement strand
CTGAACGACGAGGAACTGGGACGGCTCATGCGGGCCATGTTCCGCTATGCACAGGATGGCACGCTGCCCCAGTTTCAGGGGAATGAGCGCTTTATCTGGCCCATGATTCAGCAGACCGTGGACCGGGAGGCGGAGGCATATGACAACAAGGTGTCCGCTACCCGGCGGGCACGGCAGCAGCGCAGCCAACAGAAGCAGACAGAGGATGATGCCATTTTGGAAAAAACTGATTCTGTTTCCTCACAAAACAGAATCAAAAATGAGGAAACAGAAACTTTGATTCTATTTTCTCGCAAAGACAAAGACAAAGACAATGACAATGACAAGGACAAAGACAAGGACAAGGACAAAGACAAAGAAGAAAGACAAGGACAAGGACAAAGAGTGTGTGTCAAAGACAATGCGTGCCTGGGCACGCATAAGGGGGCAAAGCCCCCTGTCCCCCTGCGCCCTGTGGGCGGACACACACCCTCGGACCCCTCTGGGGGTGTGGTGGAGATTATGGAGGAGACGGGCGGCGGTCAAGGCGGCTTTGTTCCGCCTACCTACCGGGAGGTGGCGGGCTACTGCCTGATGAACCGGATGAGGATAAACCCACAGAAGTTCTACGACCACTATACCGCCGTGGGCTGGAAAATCGGCCAGTCGCCCATGGTGGACTGGCAGGCGGCGCTAAGAAAGTGGGCCAGCAACGGCCGGGAGCCGGACACGCAGCAGAGCACCAAGGAGAAGTTTCAGGAGGTGATTCGCCTCCATCAGCAGCAGGAAGGAGGCATCCATGACCTTTGAAGAAGTGACCAGCTTATTATATCTGGCGAAGATGCTGTATCCCATTCTTTTGCGACTTTTTCTCTTTATACAAAGGAGAAAAAGTCGCCCAAAAAGAGAAACTTCTGTAAGCTATTTAGGAGAGCTGCCTTGGCGGCTCCTCTTTCTTGCCTCCACCGTTCCCGTGAGGGAATGGGGGAGGTGGCATTTTGCCTTGGCAAAAATGCCGGAAGGGGCCGGTTCTTCCCCCAGCGGGGGAGGATGTCGCCGGTAGGCGACAGGTGAGGGAGAGGCGTTAAAAACGCCCGGCGGCCTCACGACCTCCGGGCCTTCTCTATCCCCCAAAGAAGGCGAGCATCTCCTTGACGGCCTCGTCCATGGCCCGGGGGTCCTGGAAGCGGTGGTCGGCACCGGTGATGGGCACAAACTCCATCAGCTGTTCGTCCGCAAAGGAGCGGGCCTCCTCCAGGGGCACAATCTCGTCCCGGGTGCCGTGGAGAATCAGAACGTCGTCCATATAGGCGGTGAAGTCCTCATGGCTCAGGTCAACGGCCCGAATTTCCTCCAGGAACGCCATATCCAGGTTCACCTTCCTATCAAAGCCCACGGGGACCTCCTTCCCCTTCTCCAGGCGCAGCAGCTCCCCCGGGGAGATGATGTTTTGAACCATGCTGCCGTACAGGTCGATGACCGGGCAGCGCAGGGCCAGCTTCTCAAAGGGACTGCCGTGGTCCAGCATGTATTTCAGGAACAGAAAGCCCCCAAAGCTGGTGCCATAGCCCAGGATTCGGGGGCTGTGGAACCGTTCCCCCAGTTCCTCGAGCAGGGCGGTAAGATACCCGTCGCAGTCCTCCAGCCGCAGCTTCTTTCGCACGTCGTCCCCGTGGCAGGGCCAGTTGAAGGTGACGGTGCACAGCTTCAGCTTGTCCAAAGCCCGCTGGGCAAAGTGAGCCGCCGCCTTATTGTCCTTGTGACCGCCAAACCCGTGGCCAAAGAGGACCACCTCGGTCACGGCCTTTCTATCCTCGCAGTAGAGCTTGCAGCTCACATTGTACCCGTTTCGGGAAACGGTAAAGGGATATTCTTTCATAGCGCTTTTAAAAAAAACGCCCTGCCGCAGCCAGCAGGGCGTTTGCATGTCTGGTTTATTGCTGGGCGGCTTCGGCCCGGGCAGCTTCCTCGGCGGCCTTGCGGGCGTTGCGCTTTGCCTCCGCCTCGGCCTGGGCTTGCTGCTTCTCCTCGTTCACCTGCTGGCGAATCTTCATTTCAATCTCGTTGCACAGCTCCGGGTTGTCCTTCAGGAACTGGCGGGCGTTGTCCCGCCCCTGGGCCACCCGCATCTGGCCATAGTTGAACCAGGCGCCGGACTTCTGCATAATCTTCCGTTCTACCGCGGCATCGAGAATGCTGCCCTCCCGGGAGATGCCCTCCCCATAGAGCATATCAAACTCCGCCGTCCGAAAGGGAGGCGCTACCTTGTTCTTCACAACCTTCACCCGTGTCCGGCTGCCGATGGCCTCGCCGCCGGCCTTCAGGGTTTCAATCCGCCGCACGTCCAGCCGTACGGAGGCATAGAACTTTAAGGCCTTGCCGCCGGGGGTGGTCTCCGGGTTCCCGAACATGACCCCCACCTTCTCCCGCAACTGGTTGATGAAGATGACCACGCAGTTGCTCTTGTTGATGGCGCCGGTGAGCTTACGCAGCGCCTGGCTCATCAGTCGTGCCTGAAGCCCCACATGGGAGTCGCCCATGTCTCCCTCAATCTCCGCCTTGGGCACCAGAGCCGCCACGGAGTCCACCACGATAACGTCGATGGCGCCGGAGCGAACCAGAGCTTCCGTAATCTCCAAAGCCTGCTCCCCGGTGTCCGGCTGGGACACATACAGATCGTTCACATCCACGCCCAGCGCCTCGGCATACACCGGGTCCAAGGCGTGCTCAGCATCGATAAAGGCGGCCACGCCACCCATCTTCTGGGCCTGGGCGACCACGTGCAGGGCGATGGTGGTCTTACCGGAGGACTCAGGACCGAAGACCTCGATGATCCTGCCCCGGGGCACGCCGCCCACCCCCAGCGCGATGTCCAAATCAATGCACCCCGTGGGAATGGCGGAGATGTTCAAATTGGCGGAGGCATCCCCCAGCTTCATAACCGCACCCTTGCCAAACTGTTTCTCGATTTGGCCCAGGGCTATTTCCAATGCTTTTTCCTTATCCAGCATGCGTTTATCCGTCCTTCTGTTTGATGGTTTATTATATCATATCCGCCCTATTTCGTACAGAGCTTTCTATATAAAAGGTCCAAGGCGTTGAGCACCGCCAGCCGCCGAATCCTGTTTCGGTCCCCACTCAAATGAAGCTCCTTCACCTGCACGCCGTCGTCGCCGGCCAGGGCCACATACACAAGCCCCACCTGCTCCCCGTCCGGGCCAGCATAGCCCGTGGTAGCAAGGGCCAGGTCCGTGCCCGCCTTCCGCCGCATACCCGCCGCCATCTCACGGGCGGTCTTGTCGGAAACGGCGGTAAACCTTTCCAGGGTCTCAGCCCTCACCCCGAGGGAACCCATCTTCGCCTCGTTGGCGTAGGTCACATCCCCCTCCATAAAGTAGGCGGAACTGCCCGCCAAATCCACAAAGGCGGAGCTTAGCAGCCCCCCGGTGCAGCTTTCGGCACAGGACAGGGTCAGCCCCTTGTCAATCAGCAGCCGGTGGCACACCGCCGCCAACTCCTCGTCCTCCTCTGAGTAGATGACATCCCCCAGCCGCTGTTTCACTTTAGAAAGGATGGGGGAGAGGAGGGCCCTTCCCTCCTGCTCCGTTTGGCAGGCGGCGGTGATTCTCAGCTTCACCTCGCCCACCTCGCAGTAGGTGGCCAGCGTGGGGTTGCTCTGCTCATGAATCAAATCCCTCAAAGCATACTCCACATCGCTTTCCCCCATGCCGAAGATACGCAGCATCCGGGTGTAGAGCCTATGCCCGCTGCGGCTTTGCAGATAGGGGGCCACGTGGTCAATAAACATGGGCCTAAGCTCCCGGGGCGGTCCCGGCATCAGAATGGCGGCCTTACCCCCCTTCTCAAAGATGCACCCCGGCGCCGTGCCGTTGGGGTTGGGCAAAATGGTGCAGTGGCTGCCGGGGAACATAGCCTGCTTTTGGTTGTTGGGGGCGGCCACCCTCCCCCGGGCAGTAAAGTAGGCCTGAATCTTCTGCCACTCCTGCTCATGGAGCACCAAATCAAGCCCCATGGCCTCGGCCACGGTCTCCTTGGTCAAATCGTCCTCCGTTGGCCCAAGACCTCCCGAGAACAGCACCACATCGGAGCGATTCAGGGCCACTGACACCGCCTCCTTCAGCCGCCCGGGGTTGTCCCCCACCACGGACTGATAGTACACATCCACCCCCAGAGGCGCCAGCTGGGCGGCCAAAAACTGGGCGTTCGTGTTCACAATCTGGCCCATGAGCAGCTCGGTGCCCACGCAAATAATCTCTGCCTTCATTGCGCTTGTATGTACCCCCGGTTGCTGTAGATATAGTCAAACCCGGACCACAGGGACATAATCAGCGCCCCATACAGGAGCACCAGCCCGATGCCCCGCAGCACCGGGTGAGCAGCCCCCACCATCAAAAAGGGCAGGGCCAAATCCTGCAACGTGGTCTTAATCTTCCCGAGGTTCCCCGCAGGCAGCACCTTCCCCTTGCCCGCCGCCACCAGCCGCAGGCCGGACACGGCAAACTCCCGGGCGATGAACAGAATGCACACCACCGGCGGCACCGCCCCCACGGCGGTGAGCATGATGAGCACGGAGTTCACCAGGAGCTTGTCCGCAATGGGGTCCATAAACTTGCCAAAGTCCGTCACGAGGTTGTGCGAGCGGGCATAGCGGCCGTCCGCCAGGTCCGTCAGCGACGCCGCCGCAAACAGCACCACCCCCACCCAGCGCCCCCAGGGGGGCAGGTAGAAGCACAGGATGATGAGCGGCACCAAAAGAATCCGCAGCAGCGTCAGTTTGTTGGGCAGGTTCATCTGTTTCACAGGCTTTCTCCTTTCATATCGTATCGTCCCGCTTGGGTAAAGCGAATGGGTTCATACTCCCCGATGGCGTGATAGCTCTTGCGGGGAATGCTGACGGTGCCGTCCACATCCGGTGCCTCCCGGGGGGTTCGCCCAATGGCCCGGGTGGGGGTCAGCTCCTCGATAAGCAGCTCACTCTCCCGGCCCAGCCACCGCTCGTTCCGCTTTTTCGAGATGGGCCCCTGCTGCTCCATGAGCTCCCGCAGCCGCCGCTGCTTCACCTCGTCCGGCACCTGGTCCCCCATCAGCGCCGCCGCCGTCCCCTCCTCCGGGGAGAAGGCAAACGCCCCCACCCGGTCAAAGGGATAGTCCCGCAAAAAGGCCAGCAGCCGCTGATACTGCGCCTCCGTCTCCCCGGGGAATCCCACCATCATGGTGGTCCTGAGAGTGAAGTCCGGGTAGTTCTTGTATAGATAGTCTAACAGCCCCCGCACGTAGGCTTCACTGCCCCGCCGGTGCATGCGCTTTAGAATGTCGTCGTCGATGTGCTGCAGGGGGATGTCCAGATACGGAATCAGCTTTTCCCCCTCCATCAGCGTGTCTAGCAGCTCCTCGTTCACCGTGTCCGGGTAGGTGTACAGCACCCGCACCCATGTAAGCCCCTCCATGGCGTTGAGCTCCTTTAGCAGCGGAATTAGCATGGGCTTACCGTACAGGTCCTTCCCATAGCCGGAGGTGTCCTGGGCGATGAGGGTCAGCTCCGTGACCCCGCCGTCCCGCAGCCGCCGCGCCTCCTTGAGCAGGCTTTCCATGGGCTCAGAGCTCAAATTCCCCCGAATCAGGGGGATGGCGCAATAGGTGCACCGGTTGTTGCATCCGTCCCCGGTCCTAAGATACGCCCTATACGCAGGCGTGGTCAGGAGCCGCTCAAAGAGCTGCACGCTCCCCTCCGGCTGGGGCAGGTTCAGCTTCCTGGCCAGCAGCCCCGGCAGCCTCTCATACTCCCGGACCCCCAGCATAATGTCTATCTCCGGCAGGGCTTCCTGCAGCTCCTGCCGGTATCGCTCCGTCAGGCACCCGGTGGCCACCAGCACCTGGCAAGCTCCGGTCTGCTTATACTGGGCCATCTCCAAAATGGTGTTGATGGACTCCTCCTTGGCCGGGTCGATAAACCCGCAGGTGTTCACAATCAGCACCTGGGCCTCCTGGGCATTAGGGGTAAACGTATACCCAAACCGCCCCAGCAGCCCCAGCATCCGTTCCGTATCCACCTGGTTCTTGGCACAGCCCAGGCTGATGACGCCTATCTTCATTGGTCCTCCTCCTCGTCCCAGGGCAAATCCTCCCCGGCAGCCTCCTCAGTCTCCTCCGGGTAGCTGGCGGAGCCGTCCCCAAAGATGGCTTCCCACTGGGCCCGTTTTATGAGCACCTTCCGAGGCTTGCTCCCGTCAAAGCCGGACACATACCCCTGCTCCTCCATCATGTCCACCAGCCGTGCCGCCCGGGCGTAGCCCACCCGGAGCTTGCGCTGAATCATGGAGATGGAAGCCTGCCCGGAGTCCAGCACGATGCGGACCGCTTCGCCGAGCAGCTCGTCCTCCTGCTTGCCTTCCCCGAAGACGCCGCCCTTGGCGCCGCCTACGGCCCCGGCCATGGCCAGCTCCACATCCTTGTCGAACTGGGGTTCGTTGCCGTTCTGGGTCTTGATGTCGTCCACCACGGCCTCCACCTCCTCGTCGGAGACGAAGGCAGCCTGCAGTCGGGTGGGCTTGGCGGCCCCGTTGGGATGGAACAGACAGTCGCCCCGGCCCAAGAGCTTCTCGGCGCCGGTGCTGTCCAGAATGATTCTCGAGTCAATGGCGGAGCTCACCGCAAAGGCGGCGCGACTGGGGATGTTGGCCTTGATAAGGCCGGTGATAACGTCCGCCGAAGGCCGCTGCGTGGCCACAATCAGGTGGATGCCCGCCGCCCGGCCCAGCTGGGCGATGCGGCAGATGCAGTCCTCCACCTCGTCCGGGGCCACCATCATCAGGTCCGCCAACTCGTCGATAATCACCACCACCCGGGGCAGGCGCTTGTCCTCCTCGGTCTGCATGTCGTTGTAGCGCACCAGCTCCCGCGCGCCCACGTCGCTGAACTTCTTGTAGCGCAGGGTCATCTCGTTCACGGCCCACCGAAGGGCGCTCGCGGCCTTCTTGGGATCCGTCACCACGGGAATCAGCAGATGAGGCAGGCTCCCGTAAACGGACAGCTCCACCTGCTTGGGGTCCACCATGATGAACCGCAAATCCTTGGGGGCGGACTTATAAATCATGGACAGGATGATGTCGTTGATGCACACGGACTTGCCGGAGCCCGTGGACCCGGCAATGAGCATGTGGGGCATCTTGCTAAGGTCCGCCACCACAATCTTGCCGCCGATGTCCTTGCCGATGGCCATGGTCACCGGGGACTTGGCGCTTCTAAACTCCTCCGTGTCCAGAATCTCTTTGAGCAGCACCGTAGCCGCCGTCTTGTTGGGCACCTCCACGCCCACCGCCGCCTTGCCGGGGATGGGGGCCTCGATGCGAACCCGGGGCGCCGCCAGGGCCAGGGCGATGTCGTTAGAAAGGGTGGTGATGCGGTTCACCCGCACCCCCTTGGCCGGCTGCAGCTCGTACCGGGTCACCACCGGCCCCACGGAATAGCCCAGCGCCCGGGCCTCAATGTTGAAGCTGGCGAGCGTATCAATCAGCAGCTCCATGGTCTTCTGCGGGGTCTCCGATGCGGTGCGATAGGTCCGTTCCGGCTCCTTCAGGTTGTCAAGGGACGGCCGCCGATACTCCGTGGCGGGTACTGCCAAAGGCTCCGGCAGGGCTTCCCCCGTGGCCTCGTCATGGTACACAAACTTCTTGTCCGGGGCCCGCTCCGGCTCCGGCAGGGGGGCTTCGCCCTCCTCATAGGGGGTCGCCTCTGCAAAGGCGGACAGCTCCTGCATGGATAGCGCCTTGGGCTTGTTGTGGCCCATGGGCACCTCCTCCGGCTCCGACAGGGGGGCAAAGTCCGTCTCCAAGGCCTGGGAAGGCTCCGGCTCGGGAATCGGTTCTATCTCCACGGGCTTGGGACTCTTGGCCCGCCGGGGGGTGGGGGAGAAGGCGGGGGCCTCAACCTCCGGCGTCACGGCAAAGGGACTTGGCTTATTGGCGGGCAAGGGCTCCTCATTGGGCAGCCGCAGCACATCGTCCACCGGCTCCATCTCCTCAAAATCCCGGCCCGTATGGGGTTTTCTCTGCAGGGGCCCCTGCTTGGGGAAGGCCCTCAATTCCGGGGCAGCAGCCTCTGCCTCCGGCACAAAGAAGGCCTCGTCAAAGGGCACCCTCTCCTTCTTCCTGGCCTTTTTCTCGGGTGCCTTGGGGGCGGATACCGGCTCCCCGGGCTTGGGAATGTCCTCCAGATGGGGGGTGTCCTCCGGGTCAATGGTCCCCACAAACATCCGCCGCCGGGCCGGAACGGCCTCCGCCGCCGGGTCGATGTCCTCGCCCTCCTCCGCATCAAAACGCTCCATGGCCTTATAGAGGTTGTTCTTCACCAGCTCCGGGAAGGTCTTCAGGCTCATTCTCGTCATCACCAGCAGGCACACGATGACCCCCGCCACCAGCACCACGGCCGCCAGGGTCCGCCCGCCGATGATTTCAAGCAGATAGCACAGCAGCCCCCCGATGATGCCGCCCCCCCGGCTCTTGCCGTGGGTGGGGTACAGGGCCCTGTCATAGCAGGACACCAGATATTGGCCGATGGGCATATTCTTCCCCTCGGCGGTCTGCACCGGCACCTGGGCCAGCAGATGCAACAGCGCCGCCACAAACACCACAAACAGCACCGTCACCACCACGCCGCCGGAGGCGGGCAGCCGCTTGCGGCCCGCAATGGCGAAGATGCCCAAAATCAGCAGGAACGGGGGCAGCCCCAGGGCCACGATGCCCACGGCGCCAAACAGCACGTTCTGCAGCGCCACCCCCAAAGGTGCCTCCGTGGAAAAGTAGAGGTACAGCCCCAGCAGTATCCCCAGGGCCATGAGCACCACGCCCAGGACTTCCGCCCTGACCCGCTGCTTTACAGAGGCTTCCTGCTGCTCCGCCTCCTGCTTTGCTCGCTTCTCGGCGGCGGTCAGCTTCTTTTCTGCCGGCTTCTTGCCTGTATTCTTCTTTGCGGCGGTCTTGCCGCCGGACTTCTTCTGTGCCAAATCGAGTTCCTTTCTTTTTGAGGATATGCCCCCATATTCATACGATTATAGTATACACCCATTGCACCCCCTTTGCAAGGCGCACCATTTTGTTGTATACTGTCCAAAACGGAAAGGTACAGGAGCATGAAACCGGAACTGCTGATATGGGATTGGAACGGCACCATCCTGGACGATGTGCAGCTTTGCTTTGATATTGCCAACACCATGCTAGGCGAGCGGGGCATACCCACCCTCCCCGATTTGCAGGCCTACCGGAGCGTGTTCGGCTTCCCCATCAAGGCCTACTATGAGAAGATGGGCTATCGCTTTGGCCCTGAGGATGAGACCTACGCCGCCGTCAGCGATGAGTTCGTGGCTCTCTATGAACAGGGCTATCGCCTCTGCCCCCTGCGTAAAGGGGCGGGGGAGAGCCTAAGCCGCCTGGGCCGGGTCTATCCACAGGTCCTTCTGTCCGCCACCAAGGCGGACCAGCTTGTCACCCAGGTGAGCGCCTTTGGGTCTGTGGGCACCCACTTTCAAAAGCTCCTGGGCCTGAGCGATCACTACGCCTTCTCCAAGGCGGCCCTGGCCAAGGGCTTTATAGAGACCCGGGGCCTTGCGCCCGCCGCCGCCCTGTTCATCGGGGATACGGACCACGACTATGAGGTGTCCTCTGCCATCGGCTGCCCCTGCGTGCTGCTCACCGGCGGCCACCAAAGCAGGGAGCGCCTGGAAAAAACAGGCGCCCCGGTGCTGGATTCGTTGCTCGAATTGGAAAACTATCTGGAATTGGCCTGAGCAAAGGCCTCCACTTCCGCCCGACAGGGGATGGAAGGGGCAGCGCCCTGCTTCTGCACCGCCAAAGCGGAGGCGGCGGTGGCCAGCAGCAGCGCCCGGCCGTAGGGCAAGCCCTCGCTCAGGGCGGCGGCATAGTAGCCCAGGAAGCAGTCCCCGGCGGCGGTGGTGTCCAAGACCTTCACCCTAAAGGCGGGCTGGAACACGGTCTCTCCCCCTGCAAACAGGGTGGCCCCCCGGCTGCCCTGGGTCAACAGAATGTTCTGTTTCGGATAGGCGGCTTTCAACGCCTCCATGTCCCCGGCCAGCGCCTGTCCCTCCCCTTCGTTCACCACCAGGGTGTCAATTAGGCCGAGGGGCAGATTCTTCACGCTTTCGTCCATGGGCGCCGGGTTAAAGAGTATCCTAAGCCCCCGCCGGGCCGCCTGAGGGATGATGTAGTCTAAGCCGTTGATTTCGTTCTGCAGCAGCAGAATATCCCCTTCTTCGGCTATATCCAGCGCCCGGTCCAGGGCCTCCCGGGAGATGGAGCGGTTGGCCCCGCCCAGGATGATGATGGCGTTCTCCCCCTGGGGGCTCACCTGAATGATGGCATGACCCGTGGGCACGCCGGCCCATTCCACGGCGGAGGTGTCCGCCCCCGCTTCCTCCAATAGCTTCAGCAGCATGTCCCCGTCAGGCCCCACGGCCCCGGCGTGGTATACCTTCGCCCCGGCACGGGCGGCGGCAACGGTTTGGTTCAGCCCCTTGCCCCCGGCAAACACCTGCCGGCTGGCGGCGCACAACGTTTCCCCCGGAGCCACAAAGTGGGGCACGGCGTACACATAGTCCAAATTCAGGGAGCCGATGTTGAGAATCCTGGCCATAGTTTGCCTCCTGTTATGCTTTGTTCCGGGCCATGACCCGGTTGTCATAGGCCGAATCATCCGTCACTTCTTTTATTACATGCAGGTTCTCGGGAATGTGCACCTGGGCCTTGGGGTCGCTTAGCTCCACCTGAAGCAGAGCCTGTCCCTGCCAGTTGGGATACAGATCCACCTCAAAGGACTGCACATCGTCCACCAGGCAGTACCGGGTCTTGCGGATGGGGTGGAAGTTGGGGTCCGCCTCCTTGAGCAGCGTGAAGTATTCCTCCGCCCGCAGCCGTTCCTCCACCTCCATGCGCCCTCCGTCCGGGGCGTCCCGCTGGGTGGTCTTGTAGTAAATATAGCTGTTGTCCATGCCCCGCATGCAGATGCGCCGCACCTGGTCCATGTAGGGCAATAGATAGGTCTGCACAATCTCCACCCGGCGGCAGTTGGGATTCTCGTCCAGCCACTGCACATCCGGATACTCGATAAGGAACCGCCGCGCGTGCTCCGTAGGCTCCGGCTGACCCAAAGCCGCCATGACCTCCTTCAGCAGCCGCAGCATCTTCCCGTTAAAGTCCGTGGAATTGTCGATAATCCTCAGGTGTGGATGCCCCGCCCAGGCGGCCAGGGTCCTTTCGTCCAGGTCGATGGCCTCCTCCGGGCTCTCCTCCCGGGCGGTGTTGTTGGCGGTGGTGTAGAAGGGCAGAGCCCCCTTGGCCGCCGTCACCAGGTGGAACACGGCATCATACTTGTCCCGAAAGCTCACCTCGTCCTGATGGAGCTCCTTCAAAATGGCGGCAAACTCCGCCTCCGTCATATAGGGCTTGTCGTCCATGGACCCTCGGTCCAGCACGATGACCACGTTGTCGCTGCTTAGCGCCTGAGCCGCCCGCAGATACAGGTTCTCCCGCTCCAGCTGGTAGCGCACCTGAATCTGCTGGAAGGAGAAGTTGTCCTTGCAGGTGTGGCTGGAAATGCCGCTGGTAATCAGCTCCGTGCAGGTCTCCGAAAGAAACACCACCCCAAAGCCGCTGCTGCTCAGGGCGTTCTGCAGCCAGCTCATGGCCGTGGTCTTCCCCGCGCAGGGTCCGCCGGTAATGACGATGGTCCGTATCCGCTTTTGCTCGGTCGGCGCCTCGCTCATGCCCGGCCTCCCTTTGCGCTGTCCGCCTGCTTCCACAGGGACAGGCAGGCCCCATACAGGCTCACCAGGGCGCCGCCCAGCAGCGTGCCGCCCAAAATATCCGTAAACCAGTGGACGCCGCTAATCAGCCGTCCCACCACCATCACGACCATGCACACCCACAGCACCCAGGTGAGAATCCGCCCCGGTTGGGAGCTTTTTTTCACATACTTGGGCAGCGCAATGAGCAAACTTGCGAAGATGACCAGGGACAGCATGGTGTGGCTGGAGGGGAAGGAGGCCTCCGGCAGCTCCTCCCCGGGCAGCAGCATAGGCCGGTAGTTGATGATTACCTTTTCAAACAGCACATAGAAAAGCCCCGTCACCACATACAGGCACCCTAACAGCAGGAGTTCCTTGTCCACCTTGAAAAGCCTCTTTCGATACACCATCTGCAGCAGACCCAAAACCCCCATGCACCCGGCCAGGGCCAAGGCCCCGTAGCCCAGCACATTGGTCAGCGTGTACAGCCACAGGTGCTCTCCCAAGAAATGGTGAACCCCAATGTTCACCGTAGCCAAACCGATGCTGGTGCCCTTGGGCCCGATGGCCTGCACATCCACCGTCTTCACAAGCACAATCAGCGCCACAAACAGCACGCCCAGCGCCGCCGATGGATACAGCTTTTTGTTCATGCCCACCTCCCGGACGTTTTTTTCGTCCCTTTGCCTTGATTGTACACGATTTCTCCCCCTCTTGCAACCGTATCTCTATCGAAATCCGTCCAGGTTCGGTTTATAGATTTGCGGATTCACCTGAACCTCCTTGCCTAAAAACATAAGCATGTATATGGGCAAATATGCTACTTTCCCCACTGCCTTCACATTGTCGTTTTGAAACACATACGCCAGGGGGATGCTGTACGCCTTATCAATAGATTGGGATGTATCAAAAAAGTGCGCCTTTTGGACAATTCTTAACGCATTCCATGCAATGAATGCACTCCGTTCCGTTTTTCCTGTTCCTCGCATTATCAGTAACATCAACATCCATAGGACATACCCGCTTGCACTTCCCGCAGGAGATACATTTTTCCTTATCGCATCTTACCCTCAAAAGGGAGAAATAACTCATGGGCTTCAAAAACACAGTAATCGGACAAATGTATTTGCAGAAGGCCCGATTATCCTTGAAAGTAAATGCAAGGATAATTCCTATTGCATAATACAAAATATTGCCGATGATAAACGCCCAGAACATG
>JAFSPW010000069.1 GCA_017451295.1 Clostridia bacterium | reverse complement strand
TGCCCAGGGGCATTCGATATGATATACATCCTTTCTTGTCCGCAGACATATCGTATCGAAGATATATCGAGCCCTAAATGGGCATATCGAACATCCGGCAGGATGTATATCGAAAATGGGCGGCAGCAAGGCCCCCGAGGAGGAGGGCAGAAGCCGGCTTCTTTGGGCCGAATTATAGTAAGCTATATGAAGGCCCAAAAAGGCGGCTAATTTGCGGCACATAATCAAAAGGAAGGCCCGATTTGGAGGGCCTTCCTACCTGCAGTATATTCAACTTTAGTTGCCGCAAATGGTGTGCCCCCTCATACGGGGGCCGCCTAAGCCGCCCATTGTTTGAGCCTTACCTCCAATCGTCGCCGTAGGTTTTGTAGAGGAAGTATTCCCCGTCCGCGTTTTCATAGAGTTCCAGGCGGCGCAGCTCGCCGGGCTGGAGGGAATAGAGGCTGTCCCTGTCGGAGGCCACCTGACGGCCGCCGGGGAGGGTGACGATGGCGTTCACCTGCAGATTCAGGGACTCCCCCTCCTGCATAAGGGGCTGCTGGTCCAGGTAGAAGTAGACCGTATCCCCACGGGACAGGGTCCGTTTCACGGCGTTCTCGGCGGGGCAGTCGGTGCTCTCCTTGCCAAAGCGAAGCTCCAACCCGGCGATATCCGTATCGGTTTCCAGGCGAAGCTGGACCGTCACATCCTGCCGCCAATAGTCCTTGCAGATGTTCCGGGCACGCTGACCCACAAAGCCATGGCACAGGGCCCCAAAAGCGTCCTTGCTCCCCTGCTGGGACAGGAACACCCTCGCCTGCTCCCCATAGGTTTCGTCCGCCGCCAGCCGAGCCGCCGCCGGCACCGCCGCATCCCCGAGCTCCGCCAGGGCTTTCATGTCCACGAGGGGCAGGCGGCCCTGCTCGTAGGCGGTCACGTTATAGTCGGCGATACGACCGTCCGTATTCACGAGGCACAAGCCGCCGAACAGGAGGAAGAACAGCACCGTCAGGCATTTGACAAGGGGCAGCTTTTTGACCACCGCCCCCACAAGGGCGAGCAGGAACCCGCCCATGAGCAGCACCATCGCCCAGGAGGCATAGACCCGCTTGGGGGTCAGGCCGTAGCTGCCGATATAGAGCACCATCTTGGAGCAGGCGGTGGCCCCGAGCACCAGGCTGCACAGGCACAGCACCAGCAGCAGCCCCTTCATTAAGCGCCGCCCCTTCTTGGTGAACAAGCTCAGCCCCAGGCACAGCAGGGCGTTGATGGCGCACACGGCGCACAGCTGGAAGAAGCCCTCCCGGGCATAGCCCGCATAGGTATAGCCCTCCGGCAGCACCCCGGTGAAGGCGGCGGTGTACACCGGCAGCTGGCTAAAGAAGAACAGACCGTACAGCAGCAGCAGCGGCACCACCATGGCCGCCCCCATGACCTCCGGCAAAAACCGGAGCCGAAGCCCCAGGGCCTTCGTCTTCTCCTCTGTGAGCACGCCACTTAGCCGATGCTCCCGGCTCCCACGGACGATGCTCATGGCCAGCACCGCCAGCGCCATGCCCCAGATGAGGGCGCTAAGCCGCAGGGCGAGGGCGTTTAAGGGGTCGTCGGAAAAGAGTTTTTTGAGCAGCCCGGCAAAGGCCTCGTCGTAGCTTAGCAGCGCCCCCACGATGGCCACGGGTATCAAGGCCGCCACCAAGCCGCCCAGGAACAGCAGCGCCGTCTTTATCCAGCTCTTGCCCCCCTGGAAGGCGGCCGAGAAGAAGGCGCCCAGGCGGACAAAGGGCAGCAGCACCGCCGCCTTGAAGCCCTCGATGAGCAGGCGGCCCGTGCCGTTGTCCGAAGCATAGAACACCCCGACGGCCCACAGGCAGTAGCCAAAGAAGCGGGAAAAGAACTGGACCGTGCCGTTGTCCGTTATTAGCTGGCTGAGCCCCAGTACGAGCCCCAGCATGAGCAGCAGCCAGGACCGCCGGGGGAGCCTGCCCCCAAAGTACCACACCGTGGCCACAAGCAGCAGCGTCTCATAAAAAAGGTTCAAAACCGGATAGTCCCGGCCGCCGAAGCGGCAGAACAGGTACCCCAGCACCAGCAGGATGAGGGCAAGGCCCCGGTCCTTCTTCGTCATGGTAACGGCGGGCGCCGTTTGCTTTGGCTCCACCGGCGGCTGCATTGGCAGTTGTTCCATGTTATTTCTCCTCCCGATACACTAAAATATCCCCTACGGAGCAGTTCAGCTCCCGGCAAATGGCCTCCAGGGTCGAAAAGCGGATGGCCTTGGCCTTGTTGTTCTTCAGGATGGACAGGTTGGCCAGCGTGATGCCCACCCGCTGGGACAGCTCGTTCAAGCTCATGCGGCGGCGGGCCATGACCACATCCAGATTCACTTCAATCATGGCAGCCTCCTTAGATGGTGAAATCGTTCTCCGCCTTGATGGCGGTGGCTTCCTCGATGACGTTCTTCACCACCCGCAGCACGAGGCCCAGGAAACCGGCACAGAAGAACAGGGCGGTGCTGACCCCGATCTTCAGGAACAGCCCCTCCAAAATAAAGAGCGCGCACTCCAAAAAGCAGCACCAGCTGATGGTCCTAAGATACCCCACGGCCCGGCTTGTGAACACCTGACCGCCCTTCACAAGCAGCAGCAGGCGCACTAAAAACACATCCGCCACCGCCACAGGCACCAGCTCCACAAGGCTCATGACCAGGAACATGACCCGGTTTTCCTCCATGCTGGGCCATGTCACCGCCAGCAGGACCCCGAGGCCAATCAGCCCCACGAACCCCACCCCGCAGCAAAGCAGCGACAGGGTCACCGATGCGTTCTTGCTAATCCTCGGCATATAGACAGCCTCCTTTCCTTCCTCAGCCCCCACCATACCACAGGCCTAATTGTTTGTCAATAATATTTTATCGTTTTTCGATATGTTTGTTCGGAAGTGTCGGTTGAGGGAGAGAGCTGCATTCTCCCTCACCTGTCGCCTGACGGCGACATCCTCCCCCGCTGGGGGAAGAACAGACCCCTTCCGTCATTTTTGCCAAGGCAAAAATGCCACCTCCCCCATTTGGCTTTGCCAAACGGTGGAGGCAAGGGTGTTCCAAAAGCCTTCCCCTTCGAGGGGAAGGTGGCGCGGCGAAGCCGTGACGGATGAGGTGGCATGATAAAAGCCCGGGGCCGTGAGGCACCCGGGCATTCCTTCATGGAGCGAAGCGAGAAATCATGGCGCAGCCAATTCATGGGCGGCAGCCCAATTCA
>JAFSPW010000068.1 GCA_017451295.1 Clostridia bacterium | reverse complement strand
TGCGGCACATAATAAGGAGAAAGGGCCGGACGGCCCTTTCTACCTACAGTAATTCATATTAAATATGCCGCAAATGGTCTGGCCCCTCACACGGGGGCCGCCAAAGAGAAAAAGTCGCAGAAGAAAGCCCCCTCAGGCTGCGCCCTCGTGCTTGAGGACCACGGCGATGGTCTTGAGCAGAATCTGGAAGTCCAGCTTCAACGACCAGTTTTCGATGTAGTACCGATCCAGGGCCACCACCTGCTCAAAGTCGGTAATCTTGCTGCGGCCGCTGACCTGCCACATGCCGGTGATGCCGGGACGGGCGCACATGCGGACCCGGTGCCGGGGGTCATACTTGGCCCACTCGTCCTTGGTGGGGGGACGGGTGCCCACCAGGCTCATATCCCCCTTGAGAACGTTGATGAACTGGGGGAACTCGTCCAGGCTGGTGTTGCGGATGAAGTTGCCGATGCCCTTGGGCTTGCCGTTCTTGTCCTTCTTTTCGCTCCCGATGATACGCGGGTCGTCGTCCATCTTGAACATCATGCCGTCCTGGATGTTGTTGCGGGCCATGAGCTCGGCCTTTCGCTGCTCGGCGTCCATGTACATGCTGCGGAACTTATAAATCTTGAACACCTTCCCGTTCTGCCCCACCCGTTCCTGGGCAAAGAAGATGGGCCCGGGGGACTTGCGGTAGATGGCGGGGGCCACGAAGAGATAGGCGATGGCCATGAACAGGCAGCCCACAAAGCCGCCCACGATGTCGATCGCCCGCTTGATGGCCAGCTGCCCCGCGGGAGCAAAGCGGAAGCTGGTGGTCAGCACATCGAAGCTCCCCAGACGGTGAATCTCCGCAAAATCCTCTAAGAAGGAGTTGGAATAGTTCACCGTGATGCCCATGCCCATGAGGGTGTCCATAAAATCCCGGGGGAAGAACATCTCGTCGGGCTGGAGCACGAACACCTCGTCCACGTGCATGTGGCAGATGTTCTGCACCGCATTATCGTCCATGGGATAGATGGGCATGTTCAAGTCCGCAAACTCCGTGGGGTCCGCTCCGTCCATGAGCACAATCTCCGTCAAGGTGAAATACTGGACGGAGTTCTTCCCGTTCAGCTTCTCGATGGCGTGCCGCAGGAGCGTGGAGGAGGTGACCAGCACCAGCGCCTTCTTCTTATCGTCCTTATGGGAGAGGAAGATGCGCTTCTTGTTCAGCTCCCGGAAAATCAAATCGAGCAGCGCAAACAGGGCGGCGGTATAGACCAGCTGGGTCCGGGTCACGCTGACGGCCTGCTCCACCAGAAAGAACACCGTCATGGACAGGGCCATGGTCACCACGGAAAACTTTAGGACGGCCCAAACCTCGTCCCAGGTGTTTCGCCGCACGATAAGGCTATAGCCCCCCACAAAGGGAATCACCGCCAACTGGCACACCAGCAGCACCGCCGGCTGATACCGGGCCGCCGGGTCCATATAGGGGTTGGACACGCCGTGAATCATCCAGAACCCCAGCAAAAAGGCCGCCTGCAGACAAAAAACATCCAGCAAAAGGAAGTCCCAGTGCCGCATCCACTCCTGCTCTACTCTCTTTCGCATTGCTTCTCTCCCCTGAGCAATAGTCTGTCAATCCCGGCGGAACAGGTCCCGGGTGTACACCCGCTCCTGCACATCGTCGAGAACGGAGTCGTACCGGTTGGCGATGATGCAGTCGCTCATGCTCTTGAACTTCTCGATATCGTTGACCACCCGGCTGCCGAAGAAGGTGGCGCCGTCCTTCAGGGTGGGCTCATAGATGATGACCGTGGCGCCCTTGGCCTTGATGCGCTTCATGATGCCCTGGATGCTGCTTTGGCGGAAGTTATCGGAATTGGCCTTCATGGTCAGCCGATACACCCCCACCACCGTGGTGTGCTCCCGGCTCTCATCCCACTGGGAGGAGCCGGTATAGTACCCGGCCATCTCCAGCACCCGGTCGGCGATAAAGTCCTTCCTGGTCCGGTTGCTCTCCACAATGGCCCCGATCAGGTTGTTGGGCACGTCCGCATAGTTGGCCAAAAGCTGCTTGGTGTCCTTGGGCAGGCAGTAGCCGCCATAGCCGAAGGAGGGGTTGTTGTAGAAGTTGCCGATGCGGGGATCCAGGCTGACGCCCCGGATGATGTCTGCGGTGCTGAGCCCCTTCATCTCCGCATAGGTGTCCAGCTCGTTAAAATAGGACACCCGAAGGGCAAGGTATGTGTTGGCAAAGAGCTTTACCGCCTCCGCCTCCGTAAAGCCCATGAACAGGACCTCCACGTCCTTCTTCTCACAGCCCTCGACCAGCAAATTGGCAAAGGTTTTGGCCGTGTCCCGGCTCTTTTCGTCGCAGGAGACGATGATGCGGCTGGGGTACAGGTTGTCATACAAGGCCTTGCTCTCCCGCAAAAACTCCGGGCTAAAGAGAATCCGGTCCGTATGATACTTTTCCCGCACATGGGCGGTGTAGCCCACGGGGATGGTGGACTTTATCACCATGGTGGCCTTGGGGGAGCTTTTTAGCACCAGCTCTATAACACTCTCAACGGCGCTGCAGTCGAAGAAATTCTTCTGGGGGTCATAGTTGGTGGGGGCGGCGATGATGACAAAGTCCGCCTCCCTATAGGCGGCGGCGCCGTCGGTGGTGGCGTGCAGGTTCAGCCCCCGCTGCTCATGCTCCAAAAGGTATTTTTCGATATAGTCATCCTGGATGGGGCTCTGCCAGCGGTTGAGCATGTCCACCTTCTCCGGCACGATGTCCACCGCCGTGACCTGGTTGTGCTGGCTTAGCAGCACCGCAAGGCTCAAACCCACATATCCCGTTCCTGCAACGGCAATCTTCATATCGCTCTCCCTCTTGCTTTCTGGTTTATTTGATATAGTACTGGGCATACCACCGGGCGAACCGGTCCAGCCCCTCCTCGATGCCGATGGCGGGGGTGAACCCATAGTCCGCCGCCAGGGCGGTGCTGTCCGCATAGGTGACGGGCACATCCCCGGGCTGCATGCCCACTAACTTCCGATGCCCTTCAAAGTCATAGTCCCCGGGGAGCACCCCATGGGCCACCAGGGCCTTTTGCAGCACGGCGATATAGTCCAGCAGGTTCTCCGGCTGACCGCCGCCGATGTTGTAGACGGCATAGGGGGGCACTGGCAAACCGTCCTCCCCCGTAGTGCGCTCAGGAGCCCCCTGCATAACCCGGTAGACCCCCTCCACGATATCGTCGATATAGGTGAAGTCCCGGCGGCAGTTGCCATAGTTGAAAATCTCGATGGTCTCTCCCCGGGCCAGCTTCTCAGTGGCGGAATAGTAGAACATATCCGGCCGTCCCGCCGGGCCATACACCGTGAAGAACCGAAGCCCTGTGGAGGGAATGTTATAGAGCTTGGAATAGGCATGGGCCAGCAGCTCGTTGGACTTCTTGGTGGCGGCGTACAGGGACACGGGGTTGTCCACCCTATCCTCCGTGGCAAAGGGCACCTTCTTGTTCCCCCCGTAGACCGAGGAGCTGGAGGCATAGACCAGATGCTGGACCCCGCTCCTGCCCCCGTCATAGGAGTGGCGCACCGCCTCCAGAATGTTATAGAACCCCATCACATTGGACTCCATATACACATCCGGATGGTCGATGCTGTAGCGGACCCCGGCCTGGGCCGCCAGGTTCACCACCACATCAAAGTCATAGGCGGCAAACAGCTCCTGCACCAAGGCCTTGTCCCCAATGGAGCCCTTGACGAACACATGCTTGGCCGGGGAGGTCTTGGCCGCCTGCTCGATGAGCCCCAGGCGATACTCCTTCAGCCGGGGGTCATAGTAGTCGTTCATGTTGTCCAGGGACACCACGGTGCCGGAGGACAGCTCCTGTATTAGCCGCAGCACCAGATTCGCCCCCACGAAGCCCGGGGAGCCGGTGACCAGGATGGTCTTGCCGTTCAAGTCGATTCTCTTTTTCATGCGTAAATGGGTCACCCGCTGTGGCTTTTGTCACAACGGGGACCCCACTACTCCTGTTATATGTCTTCTTAGCAGTATAGCATCCGCTGCCCCAGAAAGCAACATTTGCCGACCGTATTCCCGGACTTTTCCCACTCTAAGGGGTGAGTTTTTGGCGAATTTCACCTTTTGGAAAGGCAATGTGGTATAGTATACCTACTCTAAACAAAGTGAGGTACCAATATGAGCATCTATTCTCAGGAGCAGTTGAACAAAGCCAAAGAGATTATCCGCCAAATGGCCGCCGCCCGGGGCATCAGCGAGGACGCCATTCGCATTGAGATGTCTGCCGCCATAGATGCCGCCTTGGCCGAAACAGACCCACAAGTCCGGGACGCCTGGGCCCATTCCCCCTTTGCCCACACCCGCCCCACGGTGGAGGAGTTCATCCTCTTTGCCGCCCAGGAGGTGGGAGAATAAGCCCCCTTCCGTCATTTTTGCCAAGGCAAAAATGCCACCTCCCCCATTGCTACGCAACGGTGGAGGCAAGAACGTACCAAAAGTCCTTCCCCCAGCGGGGGAAGGTGGCACGCAGCGGCAGGGCCGCAAGTGTCGGTTGAGGGAGAAAACTGCATTCTCCCTCACCTGTCAGCTATCGCTGACATCCTCCCCCG
>JAFSPW010000010.1 GCA_017451295.1 Clostridia bacterium | reverse complement strand
TTTTCCCTGTCATTTCGACCGAGGGGAGCAAAGCGACCTCTCTCCCGTGTCATTTCGACCGAGGGAGCCCATAGCGACCGAGCGGAGAAATCTCTTGTACAAAGGAGTTGGTTAAGAGATCCCTCCGCTCGCTTCGCGCGGTCGATTGACAAGATGGAGCGGGCCGCCGAGGGCGTCGGCCCCTACGGTCGGGAACTAAATAGCCCCCCTTGTGTAAAGGGGGGAGTAAGGGGGGATTGCCTCCCCTTCCGTCATTTTGGCCAGAGGCCAAAATGCCACCTCCCCCATTGCTTCGCAACGGTGGAGGCAAGAGGGAGACGAGGGGAACGGTGGAGGCAAGAATCCGTTCCTTTGCCAGTTATGTTTGGCAACGGTGGAGGCAAGAGAGGGACGAGGGGAACGGTGGGGCAAGAAAAGGGAGAGCCGCCTAAGCAGCTCTCCAAAATAGATGGCATACGTTTCTCTTTTTGCGCCGCTTGTTCTCCTTTGTATAAAGCGAAACAGCGGCAGTAAAGCGGTCTGTTGCCGTTATTCTTGTTCTGAAGGATAGTCGCCCTTCCCGGTGAGCTTGCGCTTGATGATTTTGCCCATGCGCTTGAGGGCGTAGGGGGCCACCAGGCCCATCATCTCCTCGGCGGTGTGCATGTCGCTGGCGGCGGGCATGTCCCGGGTCAGGTGGATGGCATCGAACTCACAGCGGGTGGTGCACAGGCCGCAGCCCACGCACTTGTTGAAGTCCACAATGGTCGCCCCGCAGCCAAGGCAACGCTTGGCCTCGGTCTTTACCTGCTCCTCGGTTAGCGGCAGCCGCAAGTCGGAGAAGGTCTTCTTCGCCTCCCCGGGGGCAAAGCCGGGCCGCTGCCGGGGGCTGCTGTCAAAGGAGTCGGGCCGGGTGATGTCCTCCCGGTCTAACTCGATGAACTGCCGCCTATCCCTGCCGATGGTCATGGACTGGCCCGGATGCACGAACCGGTTGATGGAGACCATGGCCTCCCGGCCGTCGGCAATGGCGTCGATGGCGAAGCGAGCGCCGTGGTGAATGTCTCCGCCTACGAAGATGTCCGGCTCGGCGGTCTGCAGGGTGACGGGGTCCGCCACGGCAGTGCCGTTGGGCCGAAGCTGAACCTTGGTGCCCTTGAGCAAATCCCCCCACCGGGCACTTTGACCAATGGCCATGAGCACACAATCGCAGGGAACGATGATGGTGTCGTTCTCGTCATACTGGGGGCTGAAGCGATGCTCCTCATCAAAGACCCGGGTGCAGCGCTTCAACACCAGGCCGGTGACCCGGCCCTTCTCGTCCCGCAGGACCTCCTTGGGACCCCAGCCGTTCTGGATCTGGATGCCCTCTAAAAGGACCTCCTCCACCTCGTCCTTGGCGGCGGGCATCTCCTCCCTTTTCTCCAGGCACACCATGGTGACCTGGCCGTCGGTGCAGCGAAGGGCGGTGCGGGCCACATCCGCAGCCACATTGCCGCCGCCCACCACCACCACATTGCCGGGAAGGCGGGTGGTATGGTCTACATTGGCCCTATAGAGGAAGTCCACGCCGGACTCCACCCCCTCGCCCTCTTCTCCTGGGACACCGGCCATGCGGCCCCCTTGCAGGCCGATGGCCAAGAAGAAGGCCTTGAAGCCCTGCTTTCGCAGGTCCTCTATGGTCACATCCTTGCCCACCTCCACGCCGCAGCGGAAGGTAGCCCCCATCTTCTCAATGATTTCAATCTCCTTTTCCAGCACGGACTTCTCCAGCCGGAAGGAGGGGATGCCGTTGAGGAGCATGCCGCCGGGCTTTTGGGCCTTATCAAAGACGGTGACGGGATAGCCCTCTTTCCTAAGATAATAAGCAGCGGAAAGCCCCGCAGGCCCGGCGCCGATGATGGCGACGGGGTACTCGTCCCACTGCTTCCCTTCCCCATTCTCGCACAGCTCCAGGAAGGCTTCGGGGTTGTTTAGCTCCCACTGGGCCAGGAACTTCTTGATTTCATCAATGGCCACGGGCTTGTCGATGGTGCCCCGGGTGCACCTGTCCTCGCAGCGGCGGTTGCAAACGGCGCCGCACACGGCGGGCAGGGGGTTATCCTGGCGAATGAGCTTCACAGCCTCGGCATACCGGCCCTCGGCGGCCATTTTGATATACCCCTGGACGGCGATATGGGCCGGGCAGGCGGTCTTGCAGGGGGCGGTGCCGGAGTCGTAGCAGTTGAGCTTGTTGTTATCCCGATAGTCCTTATCCCACCGATCCTCGCCCCAGACATGGTCCGTGGGCAAATCGTGAACCGGGTACTTCTTGCGGGTGCCGTCGGCCTTGCACAGCTTCTGGCCCAGCTTGGCGGCCCCCACGGGACAGACCTCCACGCACTTGCCGCAGGCCACGCACTTGTCCTTGTCCACATGGGCCCGGTAGGCGGAGGCGGACATGTTGGGCGTGTTGAACAGCTGGCTGGTCCTAAGGCCATAGCAGCTGCCGGGGGAGCAGTTGCAGATGCCCACGATGCGGTTGGGACCGTCCAGGTTGGTAATCTGGTGGACATAGCCCTTGCGCTCCGCCCGCTCGATAATCTCCATGACCTGTTCCCGGGTGACATAGTGGGCATCCTTGCCGCTTTCCACCAGGAACTCGGCGATGTCGCCCACGCCGATGCACATCTGGCCTTCGATGTCCCCCACGCCTTCGCCGCGAATCCGCTGGGCTTTGCGGCAGGCGCAGACCATGGTGCAGAACTTGTCGTATTTCTGGAGCCAATGGGAAAGATGCTCCACGCTGACGCTTTGGCTGGCGGTGTCGATGGCTTTCTCCACGGGAATGACATGCATGCCGATGCCGGCACCGCCGGGGGGCACCAGCTTCGCCGCCAGCTCCAACGGCTCCTGGGGCGCCAGATTGAACATGGTGGCCACCTCCGGATGCTCATCCGGCAGGGTCTTGTGCTCCACCATGTATTCCCCGGAACCCACCACCCACTTGGGCACCCAGTACTGGATGTGCTGGTCCGGATTGTCCCGGTTCTGTTCGAGAATCCCAATCCACAGCAGATGGTCGATGGTCTTCTGGGCTTGTGCCTCGCTGATGCCGTTGCGCGCTGCCAATTCGGGCGTGGTGAGCCCGGTGCGCCGCTTTTTGAAGGACAGGAGGAACTTTACCTCCTCCTTGGTCAGCAACCGATCGAGAATCCAGAAATCCATATGGTTTTCCTTCATGCCGCCGGGAAGCTTGCGGGGGATGTTGTCCGTAATCATCAGGGCCAGCTTTTTGACCAGCTTCTTTTTCTCCGCATCGGCGCAATGGTGGCCGTCCACGGGATAGTCACGCTCGTTCACGTGAATGTTGGGGTTCACTTCTTTTACCATACAACGCTCCTATTCGATGGGAATCTTGATGGTCATATTTGAAAGGGGATAGGCGGCGCAGGCGTGGACATAGCCAAAGTCCTTATCCGCCGCCCGGCGACCGTCGTTCTCGGGGCAGACGAAGTAGTCCCCCGCGATGACCTTGGTCCGGCAGAAGCCGCATTCCCCGCTGCGGCAGGCGGTGTCGATGCCGATGCCGGCCCGCTCCAACGCCACCACCAGGCTTTCGCTGGCCCTGGCGGGAATTTTGTCCTCATGGATGCCCCGGCGCACGGTGAGGGTGTAGGTCTCGTCCTTCTTTTGGGCGGGATAGCCCGGGAAGGCGGAGATGTCCTTGGCCTGGCCGAAGACCTCGAAACGGATGCGGCGGGCGGGAATGGGAAGCTTTTTAATCTCCTCCCGCAAGAAACGGTACATGGCCTGGGGACCGCAGATAAAGTAGCTGGTGTCGGCCCGGGAATACTTTTGAATCAGCTCCGCCGTCAAAAAGCCCCGCTCCCCCTGCCAGTCCGGTTCCTCTCCCGAGAGGACATGGACGATGCGAAAATGCTCCCCTTGCAGCTTTTCCAGCTCCTCCTTCAGGATGATGTCGTGAGAATCCACGGAACCGTAGAGGATGGTCAAGTCCATGCTGAGGGTGCCATGGGCAATCTCCTTGGCCATGGAAGCAAAGGGGGTGATGCCCACGCCGCCGGCAAGGGCCAGCACATGTTTGGCATCCCGCAGGGGCTCATAGTAAAACTGGCCCAGGCCCATGTTGCCCATGAGCCGGTCCCCGACTTGCAGCGTGTCGTTCACATAGTCGGCGATAAAGCCGTCTCCCCTGCTCTTGCGGACGGTGATTTCCACGAAGCCATTCTCCTGCCGGGCCTCGAAGGGGGCGGAGGAAATGGAGTAG
Source organism: Clostridia bacterium (assembly GCA_017451295.1). Taxonomy (GTDB): domain Bacteria; phylum Bacillota; class Clostridia; order Christensenellales; family CAG-138; genus RUG472. The sequence goes on along the minus strand of JAFSPW010000010.1, from coordinate 16,231 downwards.
GGACGGGAAATGCGCTTGCCGTCGATGACAAAGTCGAGGGAGATGAACTGGCCCGCATAGAAGGGCGGGAGCTTCCCGCCGCCGACCTTTTGGAAGCGGACGGTCTTTGCGGTGGGGCTGACGGGGCGGATGGAAACCACCTCCAGCTCCAGTTTCCCCGGGTGCCACTCCCGGGCCACATCCCCGATGGGGTCCACCCCCTGGGGGATGGCGGAGGCGCCTGCAAAGGCGGCCAGGCGGGCCTTGGTGACCCGGGATGCGCCGCCCACATCCTTCAAAAATCCATTGACCTTCATTATTTGGCCGCCTCCTTCCGCTTGATATCATCCAGAATGTTCTTGGCCGCCTTGCGCCCGTTGGTCACGGCGGGGCCCATGCCGTCTCCGGAAATCTGGTGGGCACCGGCAAACTCCAGGCCCTCGATGAATTTCTCCGCCTCGGCGGTTTGCAGCCTTGCCACGATGTGGTCCTCCATGGTGTGGGCATAGCCGTAGATGCAGCCGTTCCACATGCCGGTGTAGTGGGCCACGGTCATGGGGGTCTCGATGACGATTTCCAGCACATGCTCCAGCAGGTTCACGCCGTAGTACCGGCTCATGTCCTCGATCATCTGCCGGGCCACCCGGTGCTTTACGGCATCGTATTCATCGGCGGACACCGACTTCCAGCCATCCACCCGGGGAAGCGTGGTGATGGAGAAGGAGCAGGTCCCCTTCGGGGTGGCGTCCGGGTTGCCGAAGTTATGGCAGATGCAGGTCAGGTACCGATAGGGCCCGAGACCCGCCAAATTCTCATAGAGGGCATCGGTGTCCATGGTGTCCCCACGGAAGATGCTGTAGTCGTGGATGCCGAGCTCCTCGGCGGGCTTGTCGAGGATCATGATGACGCTGAAGGCGGTGAGACTCAGCCGGCGGCCGTTGACCATCTGAATGGCCTTGGGGGGCACCTGTGAGATGGGCTCTATCATGGAGGTATAGACCTTGTTGGGATAGGCGGCCGAGACGACATAGTCGGCATGAATCTCGTCCCCTCTGGCGGTACGGACGCCGTAAACCTTGCCGTCCTTCACCAGAATCTTTTCCACATGCTGGCGATACTCAATCTGGACCCCCATCTGCTCCGCCCGCTCGGCCATCTTGAGACTCATCTCGTGGCTGAACTTGCGGGGGATATAGGAGCCGTAGCCGATATAGTCCGCCATGAGCACGGAGAAGATGGTAAACGGCAAATCGGAGAAGCCGCTGCCCACATAGATCCAATAGGGGGCCAGCAGATCCCGGGCCTTCTCAGGCAAATCGAAGGTGTCCATCACCTCCTTGGTGGAGTAGCCGGCGGTCTTTACAAAGGCCTCGTGCTTGAGGAGCATCATGGGCTTGCTCATGGGGTGGATGCTTAGCTCGTTCACGGAGTCAAAGACCGTGTGGCAGAGGTTCAAGAGCCTCAGCACCTTATCAAAGGAGCCGGGAACCTCCCTGTCCACCTCCCGGGCAAAGGTTTCAAGGCCCGGGTGCAAGGTGACCTCCAGGCCGGGAAGACTGGCATGGTAGGCCTCGGGGACCTTGAGCCAGTCCACATTCACCCCCATGTCCTCCAGGAACTTGCCCACCTTGAGCCGGTTCCCCTCCGGGCCGATGCTCATCATCTCGTGCAGGGCGGCTTCGATTTCGATGCCGCCGCGAACGAAGCTGGTGGCGATGCCGCCGGGCAGGTTGTGCCGTTCCAGCACCAGCACATCGAGGCCCTTATCCGCCAGCATCAATGCAGAGCTTAGCCCCGCCAGGGCGCCGCCGATGACGATGACGTCATAGTGATCCTTATAAAACTTCATACTGTCTCCCTTCTGACAAATAAGGGAGCGATGGCCTCGCTCCCTTATGATTTGCTTACCTTAGAAGAACCGCTCCACGAGCTCCCGGGAGTATTCGGCGGTCTCGTCCATATCGCCAAAGCTCATGACCTCGCCGGCATAGTAGGTGTCATACTTGCCCTGCATGGCTTCCACCTTATCATACCAACCGGCGGCATAGTCCTCGGAGAACACATGGGGGAAGTAGTACACGCTCCACTCGTTGACCACGTTGGAGGCGGGGTTGTGCATAATCTTCAAGTCCTCCAGGACCGTCTTCTTGCACTCCTCATAGGGCACTTCCTGGGTGTCCCTATGCTTGCGAAGGGCATAGGTGGTGATGATCTGGTCCTTGGTGTCCTTCCAGCGGCGATAGTACACCATCAAATGGCCCAGGCGTTCCTTCTGCATGTTCTCGAACACATAGTAGGAAATCTCCGGGTGGTCCTCGGGCTTGGTCTCCACGGCCAGCACGTCGTACCGCTCGTAATCAATCTTGGAGAAGAGGGCTTTTTCGTCCTCCCGGGCATCGAAGTATTCCACCATGCCCTTCTGGCCGTCGGCCCGCTGGTTGGGGATATACAGGGGGGCGGTGACGATAATCTTATCGTACTCCTCCACCTGGCCGTTGACGGTGACGAAGACCTTGCCGTCCTTGCGCTCCACCTTCTCGATGGTGCTGTTGAGGCGGGCGGGGTGCTTTAGGTGTGCGTTGAGCTGTTCCCAGATATACTGGGTGCCGTTCTTCCAGGTCCACAGGTTCACCTTCACGAAGTTCATGCAGGTCTGGAAGTCCAGATACTTGAGAACATAACCGGCGGGAATCTCATCAAAATAGCCGTAGCCGAAGGAGGTATAGGGCCCAATCCAGATGTCCTGTGTGAGCTCCACCCCGTTGATGCGGCAGAACTCGTTAAACGGCAGGGCCAAATCCTTGAGGTTCGGGTTGATGCCGCTGATCGGCTCCCGCTTGGCGTTGACCTGGGAGAAGCCCTCATACCGGCCCTCTGCCACGCCCCTGTGGCCGTTGACATCATAGCCCTTATACTTGGTTTCCAGGATTTCGCCAAGCTTCTTCACCTGCTTCTTCATCTTCAGCAGGCGAGGAATCTTGAGAATGTTCTTCTTGGGCTCGAACGGCTCGATGACCTTGCCCTCTTTATTCTTATAGTTCCGGTTCAGCTTGGGACCGTCGTGGGTGATGCCGCAGAACTCCTCCACGTCGTGTACCGCATAGTAGCTGGGCACGCCCATGATGGCGCCCATCTCATAGCGGCGGCCGTTATAGGTGGGGGACCAGCATTTGCCGCCCACCCTGTCCAGGCGCTCTAAGATGGTATAGTTCTCGTAGCCCTTCTGCTCTAGGTACATACCAGCAGACAGACCGGCCGGGCCTCCGCCCACGATGCAGATGCGGATGTTCTTGTCCATGCTTGAATCCTCCTTGCGTTTTGATGTTTCCATCTGTACCCATTGTACCGCAACGGGCCGCAAATTGCACCCCCTTTTTCTAAATTTTTTCTATGTTTTCTTTCCATTCCCTTGAAAATATGTTACCATATAGCAAAGGGGGGAGTATGCCCATGCGCTTTGACGGTTTTGAAAGTCTGCTTAGCTTCCAGGCCCGTTCCCTGCCCCACGCCCCGGCCCTTGTCTATGAGCGGGGGGAGGAGCAGCAAGTCTGCACCTATGGGGAGCTGTTTTTGCTGATCCAGCAGCGGGCTAAGGCCCTGCGGGCCGCCGGGTGCCATAGCCTCGGGGTGCTGTGCGACGGGAGCTTTTCCTGCATCATCGAGATTTTTGCCGCCGTGCTGGGGGGCAAGCGGGTGAGTCTGTTCAACGAGAACACCCCGGACGAGCTGCTCTTTGGCCAGGTGGCCTCTGCCCAGGTGGACTGCCTCTGGGGGGACGGGGAGCTATGCGAGGTTCTTTCTCCCTATATAGTGAAGGAAGCCCCCGGCGGGGCGGGGCAGATTCTGTTCTTCACCTCTGGCACCACGAGTGTAAGCAAGGCCGTGGTGCTGACGGATAAAAGCCTTATGGCCAGCGCCTATAACGGAAGTGCGCTGCTGCCGCTTACCCAGGCGGACAGGCTCCTGTGCCTGCTGCCCCTTGACCACGTGTTCGGCTTCGTGTGCGGGCTATTGTGGGGGCTTAGCTGCGGGGCGGCGGTGGCCCTGGGAAGGGGTCCCCGGCACTATGGGGACGACTGCGGCTTCTTTAAGCCCACGGCCCTTTCGGCGGTGCCGCTGCTGCTGGGCTTTTTGCTGCAGCACCGGGCCATAAACCCGGAGCTGCAGCTCGTGCTGGTGGGAGCGGGCGGCTGTCCCCCCGCCATCTTGCAGGGGGCCAAGGCTATGGGGCTGAGGGTCCACTTTGGCTATGGGCTGACGGAGACCAGCTCCGGCGTGGCGCTAAGTCTCGGGGAGGACCCCTACGCCATGACCGTTTGTCCGGAGGATACCCTATCCATCGCCCCGGACGGGGAGGTGCTCATCTATGCCCCCACCTGTCTCATGCAGGGGTATTGGCAGCACCCGGAGGATACGGCGGCGGCGGTGAAAAATGGGGTGCTGTACACGGGGGATGTAGGGCGCCTGGACGAACAGGGGCGCCTGATTCTCACCGGGCGGAAGAAGGAGATGCTGGTTTTGCCCGACGGCACGAAGCTGTTTTTGCCGGAGTATGAGGGGGCCATCAGGGAGGCCCTGGGCCGTGAGGGCTGCATCGTAGAGGGGAAAACGGGGCCCATCCTTCTCTTGGAGGGAGTGGCACAGGATACCGCCCCTCTGTGGGAGAAGCTGCTGCCCCTTATCCGCCAGCGGCCCCGGAGCCAGCAGATTGTGAAGATAGACTTTTACGGGGGACCGCTGCCCCGGACTGCCAGCGGAAAAATCATGCGTTGGGCCATCCAACGGAAAGGGGAACAGCCATGACCACGCGCCAGGACATTTTGGACAAGACCCGGGAAATCATCATCGAATCCCTGCCGGAACTGGAGGGGCAGAGCTTTGACGAAAGCACGGTAATCAACACGGACACAGGCATCGACTCCATGGGCTTCACGCTGATTATCTGCCGTCTGGAGGCCGCCTTCAACGTGCGTATTCCCAACCGGCAATGGCAAAAGCTCTCCACCCTGGGGGATGTGGTGGATGCCATTGAGAAGCGGCTGCCGAAGCAATGAGGGTGTACAAAAAGGGGTATAGGGTCCTGTCCTCGGATGTGGACAGCTTTCGGCGGCTGCGGCTTTCCCGGCTGTTCACCTTTTTGCAGGAGCTGTCCATCGCCCACACCACGGAGCTTGGCATGGGCCGGGAGAAAACCCTGGACAAGGGGCTATTGTGGATTGTGACCATGGCGCAGGTGAAGGTTTGCACCCTGCCCGTTTACGACCAGGAGATTACCCTTCTTTCCTGGCCCGGGGACACCATGCACCTGTATTTCCCCCGGTACTACCGGATAGAGGATACGCAGGGGCAGCCCCTTATCGAGGGCAGCGCCCTGTGGGCGCTGATGGACGCCCGGAGCCGGAGAATCGTATTCCCGGAGGAGTACGGCATAGACATTTTGGGGGAGAAAACGGGCTTCGAGCTTGGCTTGCCCCCCTCGCCCCGGCCGGTGAAGGAGGGGACAGCCGCCGCCTTTACCGTGCCCTACAGCTATGTGGACATCAACGGCCACATGAGCAATACCCGCTACTTTGATTTGATGGAGGACCTTATGCCCCCCGCCCTGCGGCAACGGATGCCGGAGCGTATTTTAGTTCAGTTCAGTGCCGAAGCGCCCTTGGGGGAGCAGATGGCCCTGGAGTATCGGGCCGAGGAGAACAGCTTTTGCTTGCAGGGCCAGGGGAAAAAGAAGCTGTTTTGCCTGAACATAAGCTATCAACAGGAGGAGAAATCCCATGGCGGCCAATGCTGAACGCATCTTTGACACCAAGATTCAGGTTCTAAAATACAAGGTTCTGCGGGAGGTGGCCCGCCAGGAGTGGAACGGCACCCTTTTAGAGAAGGTCATGGACATCCCCAAAATCATCGTGCCCGGGAAGGTGCCCACCATGCGCTGCTGCGTGTATAAGGAGCGGGCTATCTTAGGGGAACGGGTGAAGCTGGCCATGGGGGGAGACCCTGAGGACCCCCATGTGATAGAGGTGATTGACATCGCCTGCGACGAGTGCCCCGCCGCCGGGTATGAGGTGACCGCCTCCTGCAGGGGGTGTCTGGCCCATAGGTGCGAGGACGTGTGCCCCCGGGGCGCCATCTCCATCGACTCGAACCACAACGCCCATATCGACAAAAACCTGTGTGTGGAGTGCGGCCGCTGCTCGGAGGTGTGCCCCTACTCCGCCATCATCAACCGCAAGCGGCCCTGCATGGTGGCCTGCAAGGCCAAGGCTATCTCCATCAACGACGAGAACGCCGCCAAGATTGACTACAGCAAGTGCACCTCCTGCGGCGCCTGCGTGTACCAGTGCCCCTTCGGCGCCATCTCCGACACGTCCTATATCGTGAGCATCGTGCGGATGCTGAAGGAGGCGGCTGCCGAGAAGAAGCCCATCTATGCCGTGGTGGCTCCCGCCATCTCCAGCCAGTTCACCCAGGTGAAGCTGGGTCAGGTGGTGACGGGCCTAAAGGAGCTGGGCTTCACCACGGTGATGGAAGCGGCCCTTGGGGCGGACATGGTGGCCCAGAGCGAAAGCCGGGAGCTGGCGGAGCGTGGGTTTTTGACCAGCTCCTGCTGTCCCGCCTTCGTGACCTATATCCGCACCGCCTTCCCTAAGCTCGTGCCCTATATCTCCGACTCCCTCTCCCCCATGGCCACCATCGCCAAGTATATTCGGGAGAACCTGCCGGAGGGGAAGATTGTGTTCGTCGGGCCCTGCACCGCCAAGAAGGCGGAGGTGCAGCTGCAGGCGGTGAAGCCCTATGTGGATGCGGTGATGACCTTTGAGGAGCTGCAAGCCCTCTTTGACAGCCGGGATATCGACCTAAAGTCCCTGGTGGAGGGCGTCTTGGACAACGCCTCCTACTTTGGCCGCATCTTCGCCCGCTGCGGGGGCTTGTCCGATGCCGTGGCGGAGGCTCTAAAGGAGCAGGGTATCGAGTTTGATTTGAAGCCCGTGTCCTGCGACGGCATGGACGAGTGCCGCATAGCCCTGCTCAAGAAGAGCCGCAACGCCCTCGACGCGAACTTTATCGAGGGCATGGCCTGCAGCGGCGGCTGTATCGGCGGCGCCGGGTGCCTGACCCACGGGCCAAAGAGCCGGCTGAATGTGGATAAATACGGCGAACAGGGCCAGCAGTCCATTGCCGGGGCTCTGGACGCCCTGAAAGGATGAGTGTATGAAGAAGCTGTGTATGATTTGGACTGCCGCCGGGGCGCTGCTGCTGCCCCTTTCTTCCCTTGCGGAGGAGGCGGCGCAGAAGAAGCCCTCGGGCACGCCCTTAAGCCTGCTGCTGACCATCGTGCTGGCGGGGGTGCTGTCCGTGGCGGTGTGCGGGTTTATCCCCAAGATCGATTTTAAGAAGAAGAAAAAGAAGAAGGACGAGCAGAAGGAAAGCCCCTTCTAATCGAACAGATACCCTTTGAGCGCCGCCACTGTGTCAAAGTACAGGGCGGCGTTTTTTGCATGAAGCGGCGAATCTCCGGCACCTCATAGGCCCAGCCGGCGGCGGCGAAGGCCACGCCCCGTTGGGCGGCCATGTCAAAGCCGGGCTTTAAATCGTCCACCACCAGCAAATCCTTTGCCGACAGCTGCAGCCGGTCCATGATGTCATCGAGGGCAAAGGGGTTGGGCTTTCGCAGGGCGCGGGGCAAATCCCATCCATAGACAAGGGTGGGTTTAGGCAAACCGTTTTCCCGGTAATCCCTGAGAATATTCTCCTGCAGGGAGTGGGAGCACACGCACACATAGCCGCCCCGGGCGATTTGCTCCTGCATGAGCTCCCGCATGCCGGGGAAGGCGGCGGGCACATGCCCTGCCACATAGGCTTTCCAAATCTCGAGCTCCCGCTCAAATTCCGCCGGGGTGAAGGAAAGGACCTGTTCGCAATACTCCATGAACCCCGGGTGAAAGTTCAAACGAAAGTAGTCGTCCAAAGAGACAGAGACTCCGGGGCGCAGCTCGTTTAGGGCCTCCAGGAAGGCCGGGTGGTGCACATGGCGGGTGCTGTCGGTGACGGTATCGTCGTGGTCCAGCACCAGGCATTTGTAAGGGAACTTGTTCATGGAGCCATTGTACAAAAGGGCCGGGACCCTGTCAAGAAAGAGCCTTTACAAACCGGGGCCGGTGGTATACACTACCGGCTATGAAAAAACTGCTGCATTTTTTACAAAAGGAACCCATGCTCACCGTGTCGGTGCTGGCGGCGGCGGTGGCTTTGTGCCTGACGCCCCCCTCCCCTGCCCTCTTAGGCGCCATCGACTGGCGGACCCTGGGGACCCTGCTGATGATGCTGACGGTGCTGGAGGGGTTCAAGCAGGAGAACCTGCTTTGGCCGCTGGTGCACCTTGGGGCAGGGCTTGGGCGCATGGTGAGCCTGAGCCTCTTTTTGGTGTTCGGCGTATTCTTTAGCTCCATGTTCGTCACCAACGATGTGTCGCTCATCATCTTCGTGCCGGTGACCCTGCTGCTCTTTTGTCAGGGAGACAAGGAAAAATACATCCTGCCCATCATCACATTGGAGAACATCGCCGCCATTCGGGGGTCGCTGCTGATGCCCTTTGGCAGCCCTCAAAACCTGTTCCTCTTTGGCAAGGCACAGATTAGCGCCGGGCACTTTATGCTGCACATGCTGCCGCTGTGCCTGCTTTCGGCGGTGCTGCTGGTGGTGTTTGTGCTGTTTGTCTATCGGCGGGATCTGAAAGAGACCATCGTCCATCAGGCGGGCGCTGCCCCCTGGCAGAAGGAGGGTCGCCTGAAGCGCCGGGTGTATGTGGGGCTGTTTTTGCTCATTTTGCTGGTCATCGTCACCCGGACCCGGCTGTGGCCTTTGGCGGTGGCGGTGGTGCTTGTAGGCGTGCTCGCGGTGGACAGGGGCATCTTCAAAAAGGTGGACTATGTGCTGCTGGTCACCTTCCTCTGCTTCTTTATCTTCTCCGCCTCCATCGCCGGGAATGCGGGCATCGCAACCTTTTTGCAGCGGGCCGTGGGCGGCAGGGAGTATTGGTGGTCCATCGGGCTTAGCCAAATCATCTCCAATGTGCCCGCCACCATCGTGCTCTATCCTTTTACCGAGAACTTTGCAGGGCTTATCTACGGGGCGGACACGGCGGGGCTGTGCAGCCTCATCGGGTCCCTGGCCTCGGTCATCAACTACCGCATCTATGTTCGTCAATACCCCCAAAACGGGGGCAAGTTCATCAAAACCTTCACCCTCATCAGCTGGGCCTTCTTCCTGCTGGTGGTGGTGCCGGGGTATGTGCTAAGCCGCTTCTGGCCCTTCTTCTGACACAAGCCCTGCGCTAAGCCGCCGGATGGCATCGAGGTAAGCCTGCAAGCATACCAAAAAGGGGCTGTTAAAAAAGTCCTGTCATCCTGAGCGCAGCCGAGGAATCATGGGAATATCTGCGTATTGTCCGAGATTTCTCCACTCGCTTCGCTCGGTCGAAATGACAAGTATTGACTTTTTTAACAGCCCCTTAGCGTTTTCAGTCGCGGTAGACCTTCATGGAGTGGTAGTGCCGGGTGAAGGGGAACAGCAAGGGCACGGTGTCTGAATACTTCTGATACGCCCTGTCCAGGCCGTAGGTCTTTTCGTGGCGCAGCTCGAGCCGCTGGGCGGAGTTGTACATGATGAAGACGATGAGCACCAGGGCGATGAGCACGATGATCCACTGCTTGCCTTGCACGGCGCCGATGCCGGACACGGTGACCCCCACCCAGAAAAGGATTTCGCAAAAGTAGTTGGGGCAGCGGACGATTTTGAACAGGCCCGTATCGCAGAAGCGCTTGGGGTTCTGCTTCTTGGCGGCGGACTTTTGCCTATCGGCGGTGGCTTCCCCCAGGATGGCCAGGGCCATGATGGCGGCGCCCAGGAAGGCAAAGGCGTTGTCTGCGCTTTGGTTCACCACCCGATAGGTGACGGCGGAGGTCTGGGCCGTGTACAGGAGGGCGAACAGCACCCACATGACGGCGGACACGGGCACGGGCAGGGCTTTGGTGGAGCCGGTGGACGCCAACGTCTTGCGATAGGCGGCGTTGGTCAGCTCCCTTTTTAGGATATAGCCGCCCAGGCGATAGCCATAGATGATGAACAGGGCCGCCATCAGGCCGGCAGCAAGGGTGATATGCCCGGTGACCAGGCCGAAGATAAGCAGGAAGGCGCCGATGCACATGACCGCAAAGCCATAGCCCACGGACATGAACCAGACGAACTCCTTAAACCCCATGCAGCAGCCGATGGCCGCCACGATGACGATGGCCCACATGAACAGGGGCCAGATTTGACCGATATCGGCTAAAGTCAGCTGGAACATGGTCATTTACCTCCGAAATAGTCCTGAATGTAGGCGGCGAAGGAATGGTCCCCGGTCACATCCTTGCCCACCAGGTCGTGGGACAGGGTCCACTTGGAGAAGAGGATGATGTCGTGCTTGCCGGCGGCTTTCATCTTGGGCAGGTTAGCTAAGATAGAGAACATCCAGATGGGGCTGTCCTTGATGACGCAGGGCTTGTTGGCGGCCTTGAAGCACATCCTGGCCATCTGCTCATAGGTATAGGTCTCCTTCCCACCCACCTCGTAGAGGGCGTTGGTGTCCTGCATATGCGCCACGATGAAGGCGGCAAAGTCCGGGCAGTCCACCACATTGGCCTTCACCTGGTGATAGCCCTTCAACAGCTGCATCTCGCCCTTATCCACATAGGGCTTGAAGACCTTGGCGATGTCGTAGAAATAGCCCGTGGGGCGGTAGATGACATAGTCCATGGCGCCCCGGGTCAGCTCCTGCTCCATGAGGAACTTGGCGTGGAGCATGGGCACCTTCTCGGCCCCGGGCTCGTTGCAGGCGATGACGGAGATATAGTTGAACTTCTTCACCCCGGCCGCCTTGGCCTCGTTGTACAGGTTCAGATTCCCCTGATAGTCGATATCATAGGAGGTGAACCTGGTGGAAGCCCCGGTCAGCCCCATGGTGGTGATGACGATGTCCACCCCGTCGCAGAGGCCCTTGAGGCTCTGTGCCTTTGTGGCGTCGATGGAGCGGAAGGTGTACTTCCCCTCAAGGCCGTTATTTGGCCGTTCCTTCAAGTCCGCCGCGACTACGTCCAAGCCCTTGTCCGTCAACACCTTCAAAATCTCGAATCCGAGGTTCCCAAAGGCACCGGCCAACAGTATTTTCATATGCGTTCCTCCTTCTGTATTATCTAATACTAATCCGCGTCTAAAACATGTGCAGTCGGCGAGCAAATTCTGCGTTGGTTCCATGAGGAGAATCGCAGATTGACTGGGGACCGTCAATCAAGATTTGACGAAGCAGAACCGGAACAGAAGGTGCCGCCCAATGTGCATGGGTTAGGCGTGGATTAGTATAAACAACAGCTTTTCAAAGAGCTGGGCTGCCGCTATGGGGGTGCCCCGATAGGCGGGCGCCATTACTTGCCCTTCTCCTTGGCCCGCTTGTCGTTGATGATGTCCATCTCCTTCACATCGATGAGCTTGACCCCGTTCTCCTCCGCCCACTTGACGCAGCCCTTGAGGGCCGTGGGCAGGAACACCCGGGGCACCTTTACGAGCCGCCCAAGCGCCTCGTCGGTAAACTTCACATCTGTCTGCAGCCGCTCTGCCGCATAGCGGACGGAGGCCACGGTGGTCTGCCGCTGGGGCAGCAGCTCGGGCAACAGGCGGCGGTGCTTGTGATACCAGAAGTTTTTGGAGTCCCGATAGCCGTAGTCCACGGGCAGCGGCGGGAAGTCCCCCGCCTTCACCCCGTTGATGATGGCGTTGCGGTACCGGGGCTTCATGAGAATCTTGTCTATCTTAAGCACGAAGTGAGCCCCGTAAGGGGTGGTGATGCCGTTGAAGTCGTGATACTGTTCCAGCTCGTAATGGTCCATGCCCTCGGGAATGGGGCCGTCGTTCTGGGCGTTGTCCAGGGTGTCCACCCAAGTGCACTCCACCGCCTGGACCGCCTCGGCAATGACCTGGGGATAGGTGCCCTCCGGGTCCTCCGCTTTGCGAAGGCCATCCTGCAGATGGAAGCGGAAGACCTTCATCTTCTCCTTAGGGGTGTCCCCGGGCCAGCCCAGACGGACCATCTCCTTGAAGGTCTTTCGATCGTCGGGCAGGAAGTTGATGACGCACTTCTTGTGCTTGATCAGGTTCTGGGCGGTGTTGGAGGAGTTGCGGCACTCCAGCATGAAGGCATAGTAGGGCTTCCCCGCCACATAGAAGGGAGCCAGCAGGGAGTAGGGTCCGCAGGTGGTCTTCCCCTCGTCGGTGAGCGTGCTGACGAGCACTGCCGGCATGGGATAGAACAAGGACGTTTGATAGAAGTTGTCTACGATACGCAGTTCTTGAAAATCCGACATTCTCTTTCCTCCTGTTTATGAGCAGATGTATGATACCCCTTTTATGACCTCCTGGCAAGCATATGCCCGATTCTTGACAATCTTTTCTGGCAATGGTATGCTCCTGTCACTTTGTGAAAAAACGAGGTGCTGTTATGGCTTCGCTGCTGCTGGCCGTCATCTATCTGGCCTTTATCAGTCTCGGTCTTCCGGACTCCCTGCTGGGGGCGGCCTGGCCCGTGATGCATGGGTTCTTTGGGGTGCCGGTGAGCTTTGCGGGGCTGGTATCCATGCTCATCAGCGGCAGCACCATCGTCTCGAGCCTTATGAGCGAGAGGCTTACCCGGCGCCTCGGGACCCAGTATGTGACCCTCCTGTCCGTGCTCCTGACGGCGGCTGCCATGGGGGGCTTTGCCTTGTCCCGGCACTTCTGGATGCTGTGCCTGTGGGCGGTGCCCTATGGCCTGGGGGCGGGGTCCATCGATGCGGCGCTCAACAACTATGTGGCCCTGCACTACTCCGCCCGGAGCATGAGCTGGCTCCACTGCTTTTGGGGAGTGGGCACCATCCTCAGCCCCCAGGTGATGAGCCGGGCCATTGCCCGCTATAGCTGGCAGGCGGGCTACGGGGCTGTGGCGCTCATTCAGGGGTGCATCGCCCTGGTGCTGCTGCTGACCCTGCCCCTGTGGCGGGTCCACCCCTCCCTGGGGAGGGAGACTCAGCCGCCCCTCGGGGTGAAGGGTGCCCTGGGCATCCGTGGGGTGAAGCCCCTGCTGCTGGGGTTTTTCAGCTATTGCTCCCTGGAGAGCATCTGTATGCTGTGGATTGCCTCCTTTTTGATGGCCACCCGGGGCATAGGGCCGCAGCAGGCGGCAGCCTTTGCCTCTCTGTTCTTCATCGGCATGACCGGGGGACGGTTCGTTTCCGGGCTGGTGTCTGACCGGCTGGGGGACCGGGCCATGATTCGCCTGGGGGTTCTGATTCTGTTTGTTGGCGTGGGGCTGACAGCGGCGTCCCTGCCCACCGCCTGGACCCTGACAGGCTGCGTGATCATGGGCCTGGGCTGTGCGCCCGTCTATCCCAGCATCATCCACGCCACCCCGAACAACTTCGGCCCTGAGAACGCCCAGGCCATTATCGGCGTGCAGATGGCGAGCGCCTATCTTGGTTCCACGCTGGCCCCGCCCGTGTTCGGGTGGGCGTCCACCTTTGTGGGCCTTGGCACCCTGCCCCTGTTCGTAGGTGCCTTGGGCATCGTCACCATTTTGCTGCTTGAAAGGGCCTTCTCGAAAAAGTAAACGCCAACGCTAAAAGGAGGAGCTTTGCGGCTCCTCCTTTTGACGGATTAGTATTAAAAAACGAACTGATAGGCCGTGAAAGCGGCGTAGATGCACAGCAGCAGGATGCCCTGCCAGCGGCGGAGCTTTCCCGTGCGGATGGCGGGCAGGCACAGAAGGGCCATGACCAGCAGCATCAGGGGGATGTCCACGATGAGACTGGAGTTGAAGCCCAGAAGGGTCCTTTCCGCCGGGAGGGCGAAGGGGGACAGGGTGATGGCCATGCCGGAGACCAGGATGATGTTAAAGAGATTGGCCCCGATGATGTTCCCCAGGGACAGGGCGCCGTGACCCTTAATGAGGCTCGTGATGGCGGTAATCAGCTCCGGCAGGCTGGTGCCCAGGGCCACCATGGTTAGTCCGATGACGCTGCTGGGCACCCCCAGGGCCTGGGCGATGAGGGTGCCGTTGTCCACCAGCAGGTTGGCCCCCCAGGCGATGGCGGCGGCGCCCACCACCAGCAGCAGCACCTCCTGCCAGAAGGGGCGTTCCTTCTTGGGTTCTTCCTCCTCCTGGGGCTCTGCCAGGGAGGGATTCTTCTTCATGTGCAGGGTGGACCAAATAAGATACAGCACGAACACGACCAGATACGCCACCCCCATCCAGCGGGAGAAAGCGCCCACGGTCCAGGCCACCAGGGAATAGGACAGGGCGGCCAGGAAGAAGAACAGGGTGGGCAGCCGCAGGGTCTTGGGGTCCACGTTGGCGGGCCGCACCGCCACGGTGATGGCGGCGATGAGGCTGGTGTTGCAGATGATGGAGCCGATGGCGTTGCCGTAGGAGATGCCGGCGTTCCCCTGCAGGGCCGCCTGGGAGGACACCATCACCTCCGGCAGGGTGGTGCCGATGGACACCACGGTGGCGCCGATGAGCAGCTCCGGCAGATGGAAGCGGTGGGCGATGCCCACGGCCCCGTCCACAAACCAGTCGCCGCCCTTGATAAGCAGCACAAAACCCAATAAAAACAGCAATACGGGTACAAGCATACAGTTTCTCCTATTCCTTTTCCCTGAGCCTGGCCTGCAAAGACAGATGGGCCAGGGACAGGGCCAAATCCTCCTGCTTCAGCGTTACATGCTCGGGAACGCTCAACCGGCAGGGGGCAAAGTTCCAAATGGCGGTGATGCCGCAGTCCACCAGGCTGTCGCAAACCTGCTGGGCGGCGGCGGCGGGCACGGTGATGATGCCCATGCGGATTTCGTTTTCCCGGCAGAAGGAGCTTAGCTCCTCCATGGGCAGGACGGGGTGGTCCCATTCCGGCTGCCATTTGTGGGGGTTGATGTCAAACCCCGCCACAATCTCAAAGCCATACTGGCGAAAGCCCCGGTGCTGCTGCAGGGCCCTGCCCAAGCGCCCGGCACCCACCACCACCACGGGGGCGATGTCGTTGACCCCCAGAGCTTCTTCGATGTCCGCCATGAGCACCTCCACGGGGAAGCCCACCTTGGGCCGACCGGCGGCGCAGACGGCGTTCAAATCCCGGCGAACCAGCACTTCCCCATACCCAAGAGCCCGGGCCATGGTGGCGGCGGAGACCATGGGTCCCTCCACGGACAGGCGCAGGTAGCTGATGTATTCGGGAAGCCGTCCCAGGGTGGCCCGGGACAGGGGTTTGTTGGGCATAAAAAACCTCGATTCTTGTGCAAGAAAGGCTGTCAGGGAGGATGGCAGAAGCCGTTTTCTTTGGGCCGAGCTATAGTAAGCTATGCGACAGGCCCAAAAAAACGGCTAATTTGCGGCAGACGGTAAGGAGAAAGGCACGGGGGAATACCCCGGGCCTTTCATCCTCTGTTTTGATTTCAAATAACCTCGCCGCAAATGGTCTGGCGCCTCCTATGGCAGCCGTTGTTATTTGGCGGACAGGGCCTCGTCGATGGCCTTGGCGGCCACCTTGCCGGCGCCCATGGCGGAGATAACCGTAGCGGCACCGGTGACGGCGTCGCCGCCGGCATAGACGTTCTCACGGGAGGTGAGGCCGTCCTCGTTGACGATGATGCCGCCGTGGCTGTTGACTTCCAGACCCTTGGTGGTGCTCTTAATCAAGGGGTTGGGGCTGGTGCCGATGGCCATGACCACGGTGTCCACATCCAGCACAAATTCGCTGCCTTCCACGGGCACGGGACGGCGGCGACCCTTGGCATCGGGCTCGCCCAGCTCCATGCGGATGCACTTCATGCCGGTAACGAAGCCGTTCTTCTCGTCCCGGGGATTGTCGGGGTTGTTGTAGCCCAGAATCTCCACGGGGTTGTTGAGCAGACGGAAGTCGATGCCTTCCTCCATGGCGTGCTCCACTTCCTCACGACGGGCGGGCAGCTCCTCCATGGAACGGCGATAGACGATGTACACCTTCTCGGCGCCCAGGCGCAGAGCGGTACGGGCCGCGTCCATGGCCATGTTGCCGCCGCCCACCACGACCACCTTGCCGCCCTTCATGATGGGGGTGACGGGATTGGCCTCATAGGCCTTCATCAGGTTGCTGCGGGTAAAAAACTCGTTGGCGGAGTAGACGCCCTTGAGGCTTTCGCCGGGGATGTTCAT
>JAFSPW010000067.1 GCA_017451295.1 Clostridia bacterium | reverse complement strand
GGCATCGCTTGCGCTCAGCAAGGCCCCCGAGGAGGAGGGCAGAAACGGCGTTCTTTGGGCCGAATTATAGTAAGCTATATGAAGGCCCAAAAACGCCGTTAATTTGCGGCACATAATAAGGAGAAAGGGCCGCAAAAGGCCCTTTCTACCTACAGTATTCTATATTAAATATGCCGCAAATGGTGTGCCCCCTCACACGGGGGCCGCCATCTTAGAACGCAGCCTTGCCAGGATAGCAGGCAGAGCAGCCGAGCTCCTCTTCGATGCGGAGCAGGCGGTTGTACTTGGCCACGCGCTCGCTGCGGCTGGGGGCACCGGTCTTGATCTCGTTGGTGTTGAGGGCCACGGCGAGGTCTGCAATGGTGGTGTCCTCGGTCTCGCCGGAGCGGTGGGAGGTGACGGCGGTGTAGCCGGCCTTGTGGGCCATCTTGATGGCTTCCAGGGTCTCGGACACGGAGCCGATCTGGTTGAGCTTGATGAGGATGGAGTTGGCGCAGCCCAGCTCAATGCCCTTCTTGAGCCGCTCGGTGTTGGTGACGAACAGGTCGTCGCCCACCAGCTGGCACTTGCCGCCCAGGCGATCGGTCATCTTCTTCCAGCCTTCCCAGTCCTCCTCGTCCAGACCATCCTCGATGGAGGCGATGGGGTACTTCTCGATGAGGGAAGCCCAGTGGTCGATAAGCTCGTCGGAGGTGAAGTCCTTGCCGGACTTGGGCTGATGATAGAAGCCCTTGCCCTTGGGGGACTTCCACTCGGAAGCGGCGGCGTCCATGGCCAGGACGAAGTCCTCGCCGGGCTTGTAGCCGGCCTTCTCGATGGCCTTGAGAATCAGCTCGATGGCATCCTCGTCACCGGCCAGGCTGTTGGGGGCAAAGCCGCCCTCGTCGCCCACGGCGGTCACGTCCTTCATGTCCTTGATGAGCTTCTTGAGGGTCTGGAAGACCTCGGCGCACCAGCGCAGACCTTCGGCGAAGGTGGGCGCACCGACGGGCATGACCATGAACTCCTGGGTATCCACGGAGGAGTCCGCATGGGCGCCGCCGTTCAAGATATTCATCATGGGCACGGGCAGATGGGTGGCGTTGACACCGCCCAGGAACCGATACAGGGGCAGCCCCAGGGAGGTGGCGGCGGCCCGGGCAGCGGCGATGGACACGGCCAGAATGGCGTTGGCGCCCAGGTTGGACTTATCCTTGGTGCCGTCGGCCTTGAGCATGACGGCGTCCACGGCATAGGTGTCCGCGGCGTCCATGCCCACAAGCAGCGGGGCGATGACGTTGTTCACGTTGGCAACAGCCTTCAAAACGCCCTTGCCGCCGAACTTGGACTTGTCCCCGTCCCGAAGCTCCAGCGCCTCAAATTCGCCCGTGGAAGCACCGCTGGGGCTGGCGCCCAGGGCCACGGTGCCGTCGCACAGGGTGATTTCGGCTTCCACGGTGGGATTGCCGCGGGAGTCAACGATCTGGCGGGCGTAGACTTTTTCGATGATGGTCTTTTTCATTGGTTTACATTCCTTTCTTTGTTTGTTCTATATTGTATGGCAGAAACCGAATTATTGCAAGAAGCCGTTGATAATCTGTTCCTCGGCCTCCTGCTCCGTGAGCCCCAGGGTCATGAGCTTGATGAGCTGGTCCCCGGCAATCTTGCCGATGGCGGCCTCGTGAACCAGGGCCGCATCGAGGTCGTTGGCCTCCAGCCCCGGCACCGCCAGTATGCGGCCGTTGTCCATGATGATGGAATCGCACTCCGTGTGGCCCTGGCAGGGGGCGTTGCCCACAATCTTCGCATCGAACTTCTGGAAGGAGCTGTCCCTCGCCACGGACCGGGACACCACGTCTGCGCTGGCGCCCGCCCCGTTCAGGTTCACCACATAGGTGCTGACGGCGTGCTGCTCAGCGTGGGTCATCAGCCGTTCCCGGACCACTAACTTCGCTTCGGCCTTCAGCTCCGCCGTGGTGGTGCGGACGGTGTCGTCCACGCCCTTAATCTGCACCATCTCCATCTCCACGAAGCTGCCTTCCTCCTGGTAGACCTCCGTGCCGGGGTTCAAAATGCGCTTGCCCTGACCGTCCCCGGAGCCATAGTGCTTTTCCACATACTTGATGTGGGCGTTCTTGCCCACGAAAAAGCGGTGAACGCCGTCGTGCTGGGCATCCTGGCTGCCGCAGTTGTCGATGCCGCAGCCCGCCACGATGAGCACGTCCGCCCCCTCGCCGATGAAGAAGTCGTTATACACCACTTCCTTAAGACCCGTCTGTGTGAGCACCACGGGGATGTGCACGCTCTCGTTCTTTGTGAAGGGCTTTATGCGGATGTCCATGCCGCTTACATCCGTCTTGGAGGTGATTTCAATGTTGGCCGTGGACTGCCGCCCCGCCATTTGGCTGTTGGAGCGGATGTTATAGGCCCCCTCGGGGACGGTGTGCAAGTCGGCAATCTCCCGCAGCAGCCGCTTTTGAATCTCGTCTAACTTCACGGCTGTTCCTCCCCTCTGCTCTGCTGTAGGACGCGGCACTCGCTCACCGCCGCCGGCGTGCCCATCAGCCCGGGCAGAATCTCCTGCCGGGGACCCTGGGCGGCGATGGCGCCCTCTTTAATGACGATGATTTCGTCCGCAATGCTCAAAATTCGCTCCTGGTGGGAGATGATGACGATGGAGCTGTCGGCGATGGTCCTTCGCATGTTCTCAAAGACCTGGATTAGGTTCTGGAAGCTCCATAAGTCGATGCCCGCCTCCGGCTCGTCAAAGACGGAGAGCTTGGCCCCCCGCGCCAGCACCGTGGCGATTTCAATCCGCTTTAGCTCCCCGCCGGACAAACTGGCGTTCACCTCCCGGTGGATATAGTCCCGGGCGCACAGCCCCACGGCGGACAGGTATTCACAGGCTCCCGCCACGGAGATTTGCTTCCCACAGGCCATACGCAACAGGTCCAGCACCCGGATGCCCTTGAAGCGGACCGGCTGCTGCAGGGCGTAGGCGATGCCCATCTTCGCCCGGTCGGTGATGGAGGCATCGGTGATGTCCTCCCCCTCAAAATAGATGCGGCCCGCCGTGGGCTTTTCAATGCCCGCAATAAGCCGAGCCAGCGTGCTCTTGCCGCCGCCGTTGGGGCCGGTGATGACCACCAACTTGCCCGGCGCCACGGTCAAGCTCACGTCACGAATGATTTCTTTCTCCCGGCTGTCCCCCGCTACCTGGAAGGACAACCCCTTCAGTTCCAGCATTCCTGCTCCTCTCCGTGCCTAAGCAGGCACACACAGCAGTAGTATACCAGACTCCCGGCGGAATGAAAAGCCCCCAAGCGTTTCTTTTTGAGGTATGCCGCCCCTGGCGGCAAATCACGACGGCACAAGCCGTCAAATCATGAACCGTCAGGTTCAAATCATGCCTGAAAGGCAATTCATGCACCGTAGGTGCAAATCATTCAATGAATTGGCTGCGCCATGAATTGGGCTGCCGCCCATGAATTGGCTGCGCCATGAATTGGGCTGCGCCCATGATTTCTCGCTTCGCTCCATGAAGGAATGCCCGGGCGCCTCACGGCCCCGGGCTTTTATCTTGCCACCTCATCCGTCACGGCTTCGCCGCACCACCTTCCCCTCAAGGGGAAGGCTTTTGGAACACCCTTGCCTCCACCGTTGCGTAGCAATGGGGGAGGCAAGAACGCTCTTTTGTCATTTCGACCGAGGAAGCGGCAGCGACCGAGTGGAGAAATCTCTTGGACAAGCAAGTTGGTTCCCAGATCCCTCC
>JAFSPW010000066.1 GCA_017451295.1 Clostridia bacterium | reverse complement strand
AGCAGCGCCCGATACCGCTCCTCGTGGTGCTTCTCGATGGCGCCCACCAGGCGGAACTTTTCTGCCAATTCAGCAAAGCCCTCTTGCTCGGCGGTCCTGGCAAAGTCCTCGTACATGTCCGTCCACTCGAAGTTCTCGCCCTCGGCGGCGGCGAGCAGGTTTTCGGCGGTGGTGCCGATGCCACCCAGCTCCTTGAACCAGAGCTTGGCATGCTCCTTCTCGTTGTCGGCGGTCTTCAAGAAGAGGGCGGCAATCTGCTCATACCCTTCCTTCTTGGCCTTGGAGGCAAAGTAGGTATACTTGTTCCTGGCCTGGGATTCCCCGGCAAAGGCGGCCTGCAGATTCTTTTCGGTTTGGGTTCCGGAATATTGATTCATAGCTTCTCCTTTCGTGTTTGAGCGTTATTGGATGGGTTCAAAGTCCGCCGCGCCATGCTTGCACAGGGGGCAGACGAAGTCTTCGGGGAGCTCCTCCCCCTCATAGACATAGCCGCAAATCTTGCAGACGAAGCCCTTCTTGCCCTCGGTCTTGGGCTGGGGCTTCACATGGGCGTGGTAGTAGGCATAGGTCATGGAGGGGACGTTGGAGATGACCCGGGCTTCGGTGACATCGCAGATGAACATGCCGTGGGTGCCCAGGTCGATGCTCTGGACCACCTTTAGGGACATGACGGCGTTCACATGCTTGCGGAGCATGACGAGGCCGTTGTCCGTGCGGGAGAGTGTCTGGCCGGCGAACTTGTCCGCCGTGCGGCCGGACTGGAAGCCGAAGTTCTCGAAGACGGAGAAGGGAGCATCCTCGCTGAGGCAGTTCAAATTCAGAATCCCCGTCTGCTCGATGACATGGTGGGAATAGTTCATCTTGTTGATGGTGACGGCGATGCGGTTGGGCTGACTGGTGACCTGGGCTACGGTGTTGACGATGAGGCCGTTATCCTTCTTGCCATCGTTGGAGGTGATGACATAGAGGCCGTAGCCAATCTTAAACAGGGCGGTCATGTCGTTCTTGTTGGGGGCTTCGGGGGACAGGGCCTGGTAGTCCTGGCACAGCTCCTTCGCCAAGGCATCCATCTGGTCCTTGTTCTCGGCGTTCATGGCGGACTTGATGTGCACGACGTTGTCTGCAAAGGTCAAATTCTTGCAGGCGGACAGCTTCTCCTTCATAATCTTGGCAGCCATGGGCGCCCAGGACCCGTTTTCGATGAAGGCCACGGTGCGGCCCTGGAAGTTCCGCTCGGTCAGATGGTCGATAAACTCCCGCATGAAGGGATAGATTTCCGCATTATAGGTGGTGGTGGCCAGGACGATTTTACCGAACTTGAAGGCATCGCTGACGGCCAGGGACATATCCGTGCGGGCTAAGTCGTGCGCGACCACCTGGGGGCAGCCGGCTTGCTTGAGCTTGTTTACGAGCAGCTCCACCGCCTTCTTGGTGTGACCGTAGACGGAGGTATAGGCCACAAGGATGCCCTCGCTCTCCACGGCATAGGAGCCCCAGGTTTCATAGAGCTTCAAATAGTGGCCCAGGTTCTCCGTAAGCACGGGGCCATGGAGGGGGCAGATGGTCTGGATATCCAGCCCGGCGGCTTTCTTTAAAAGGCCGATGGTCTGGGTGCCGTACTTGCCCACGATGCCGATATAGTACCGGCGGGCTTCATCGTCCCAGGGCTCGGGCTTGTCCAGGGCGCCGAACTTGCCGAAGGCATCGGCGGAGAAAAGGACCTTGTCCGTGCTGTCGTAGGTGACCATGACCTCGGGCCAATGGACCATGGGGGCATGGACAAAGGTGAGGGTGTGGCTGCCCAGGGTGAGCGTATCGCCATTTTGGGCCACCAGACGGTTCTTCACCAAATCGGGGCCGAAGAAGTTGTCCATCATGGCAAAGGCCTTGGCGGTGGCCACCACGGTGACCTGGGGATAGGTTTTCAGGAAACTGTCGATATTGGCGGAGTGGTCCGGCTCCATATGCTGGACGATGAGATAGCTGGGCTTTCTCCCCTCCAAAGCGGCTTCCAGGTTGTCCAGCCATTGGTGGGTGAAGTTCTGGTCCACGGTGTCCATGACGGCCACCTGCTCATCCAGAATCACATAGGAATTATAGGCCATGCCGTTGGGAACTTTGTACTGGCCCTCAAACAGGTCGATCTTGTGGTCGTTGACGCCAACATAGCGGATATCCTTGGAAATGTTCATGGGGACCCCCTTCTTGATTTGTCGCCACCAGTATACTATACTTCAAGGGGAAATGGCAACAGAAACATTCATATCACACAAACGCCTGCAAAGCGTGAGAAGCAAATAAAGATTCGAAAAAGAAGGGATAAAGCTTACGGTGATTAGAAAACTGGCACAGTCAGATTACGATCAGGTAATTGAATTATACAAGGATTTGGATGAAATGCATGTGCTGGCTCGGCCAGACTGCTTTGTTCATAGAGACAAGGATACGATATACCCCAAGGATGCTTTCGCTCACAATTTGTCTCACCCAGATGTTTTGGAGCTTGGTGCTTTTGAGAATGAACAGCTGGTGGGCGTCGTTAGGGCATCGCTTTGGAAGCAAAGCGGTATGGTTGAAAATGTAAAGACTGTATGCCTGGATGATATCTATGTTTTACCTTCCTATCGCCGCAACGGCATTGCAACCAGTCTTTTTTCACATGTTGAGTCATGGGCAAGAGAGAAGGGCGCTACTCGTTTGGATTTGCATGCATGGGATTTTAACAAGGATGCCATTGCCCTGTATCAAGCGATGGGGATGAGCCCTCAGCGCTATGTTTTTGAAAAGAAGTTATAATAGGAACCTGAGATAAAAGAGGAACCCCACGGACGGAGCCGTTATGCTGAATGCCTGGGAAGGTGCTGACGGTCAAGAGGGTTCAGAAGGGCACGTGGTTCTTTCCCTGCGACATCATGGCTGAGGGAAAAAACATAGAAGGTGGAGGAATAAATGGCCCATATTGTTGAAATCACAAACTTTTTTGCCCCGGAACTGGACGCATACGCCCGGCTGACGGAGAATCAATTGAAGAATAGGCTCCATCCCGAGGATGGCGTATTTATTGCGGAGAGCCCTAAGGTCATCGGCACGGCGCTGGACGCGGGGCTCATCCCCGTGTCGCTCCTCACCGAGCGGCGGCACATAGAGGGGTCCGCCGCAGAGCTTTTGCAGCGACTGGGGGATGTGCCCGTGTACACGGCGGACGACGGCCTATTGTCAAAACTCACCGGCTATGACCTGACCCGGGGCGTATTGTGCGCCATGCGTAGGCCGCAGGAGCAAACGGCGCAGGAGGTGCTGAAGGGGGCCCGGCGGGTGGCGGTGCTGGAGGACATAGTGGATGCCACCAACCTGGGAGCTATCTTCCGTTCGGCGGCGGCTCTGGGGCTGGATGGGGTGCTCCTCTCCCCCGCCTGCTGCGACCCGCTGCTGCGTCGCGCGGTGCGGGTCAGCATGGGGACCGTGTTTCAGGTGCCCTGGGCGAGGCTTGAGGATTGGGAGGTGTTGAAGGCCGAGGGCTTTTTCACCGCCGCCCTGGCCCTGCGGCCGGATGCCTGGACGATTGACGACCATAGGCTTTTGGGCAGGGAGAAGCTGGCCATGGTCTTGGGCACCGAGGGCACGGGGCTAAAAGAGCAGACCTTGCGCCGCTGTGATGCCGCCGTCATCATCCCCATGAAACGGGGGGTGGACTCTTTGAACGTGTCCAATGCGGCGGCTATCGCCTTCTGGGCCCTGAGAGTTCAAAACCAATAGGTGCCCGTTCCTGCGCTGCAATCCGGCCTAAAACCGATGAGAGAAAAGCCAGGCGGCCCCTTTCGGCATTTTGGCCGGAGGGCAAAAGGGTGCCTCGTGTTGCACCAAGGCAATGCTCTCCCTCACCTGTCGCCTCACGGCGACATCCTCCCCCGCTGGGGGAAGAACAGCCCCTTCCGTCATTTTTGCCAAGGCAAAAATGCCACCTCCCCCATTTGGCTTCGCCAAACGGTGGAGGCAAGAATCCTCTCCTTTGCCAGTTTTGTTTGGCAACGGTGGAGGCAAGGGTTTCCCTTGTCATTTCGACCGAGGACGCGAAGCGACCGAGCGGAGAAATCTCTTGGACATGGGAGTTGGTTAACAGATCCCTCCGCTCGCCGCTTTAGGCGGCTCGGTCGGGATGACAAAAAAGGTGGAAAGCAGCTCGGTCGGGATGACAAAAAGGTGGAAAGCGGCTCGGTCGATTGACAAGAGGGGAGGCGGGCCGCCGAGGGCGTCGGCCCCTACGGTCGGGATGATAGGAGGGGCGGCGGAGGCAAGCGGGAGAGGCGAGTCTCTCCCCTACGGCGGTATATAGAAAAAGCGGCGAAAGAAAGGGCAGGCAACGCATGCGGCGGCTATCGCCTTCTATACTCTCACCCAAAACTAAAAAAAAGCATAGTATACACCACCTACACTCTAACAGGAGGTTATGCTATGCTTACTTTCACCAACCAAGCCACCCTGTCCTATCGGAACCGGGTGCAGCGCTCCAATGTGACCACGGGGCAGATTACCGATGCCCTCACTGCCCAGAAGCAGGCCCTGACAGAAAGCTACCAGCCGGGAGACTACATCACCTATGTGGTGAGCCTGATGAACAACGGCACCGGGGACGTAACGGCCCTGACGGTGACGGACGATTTGGGCGGGTATGACTTTGAGGATCAGCCGGTGTACCCGTTAAGCTATGTGGAGGGCTCCATCCGCTACTTTGTGGACGGGGTGCAGCAGGCCGAGCCCACGGTGACCCCCGGAGCGCCCCTGGTCATCTCCGGCATTCAGGTGCCCACGGGGGGCAATGTGCAGCTTATCTATGTGGCCCAGGTGACGGACTATGCGTCCCCCGAAGAAGACGGGGTTATCACCAACACGGCCACCGTCACCGGCAACATCCTGACGGCACCCGTGACCGCCTCCGCCACCATCAACGCCCAGACCGCCCCGGAGCTGAGCATCACCAAGGCTCTAAATCCCCAGAACGTGGGAGCGGATCGACAGATTACCTACACGTTTACCATTGAGAACCGGGGGAACACCGCCACCGTGGCCGGGGACAACGTCGTCATCACCGACACCTTTGACCCCATCCTCTCCAATCTGGCTGTGACCATGGACGGCAGTCCCCTGCCCAAGGCCGACAACTACACCTATGACGAGACCACGGGCGCCTTTGCTACGGTCCCCGGCGCCATCACCGTTCCCGCCGCCACCTTCACCCAGGACCCCAACACCGGCGCCTACACCGTGGAGCCCGGGGAGGCGGTCATCACCGTTTCCGGCACCATCTAAGCCCCATCAACCCAACGTAACCCGGTCACCTTCCCCCAGCAGGGGGAAGATGACCTCTGCTTTAAACAGGTCCCCGTCGATGGTGAGGGCGAGAGCCCCGCCCATAAGGGCCGCCAGGCTTTGAGCGATGGACAGGCCCAGGCCGCTGCCCTCCGTGTTCCGGGAGGCGTCCCCCCGAACGAAACGTTCCATCAGCTCCTGAGCGGAGATGTTCAAGGGGGCTTTGCTGACATTCTTGCAGGAGATACGCACCGTAGCCCCGTCTATGGCGGTGGACAGATACACCCTCGTGCCGGGAAGGGCGTATTTGCAGGCGTTGCCGAGCAGGTTGTCGAACACCCGCCACAGCAGCCGCCCGTCGGCCATTATCTTAGGAGCGCTCGTATCGAGGGTGATTACGGGCTCCAGACCGGCAGCTTCCAGCCGCTGGGCATACTCCCCCATGCCTTGGCTCAATAGCAGGTTCACATCCGTCGGCTCCAGACTTACGGGCAGACTGCCGCTGGAAGCCTTGCTGGCCTCCACCAAGTCCTCCGTCAGCTTCTTGAGCCGCTGGCTCTGCCGGTCCAAAACCTCCAGATATTCCGGGGCGCGGGGAGTGGAAAGGCCCTCCTTCTTGAGCAAATCCACATAGGAGATGAGGGACGTGAGAGGGGTTTTGAGATCGTGGCTCACATTGGTAATCAGCTCCGTCTTCATGCGTTCGGATTGCATCTGCCGCCGGGCAGCCGCCATGGCCCCCTCGCCGATGCGATTTAGGTTCTGGGCGTGAGTCTTCTGGCTGGGAAAGAGATATTTTGTATCCACGGGGGTCATGTCCCCCGCCGCCATGCGCCCGGCAACCTCTTGCAGCTTTTTTAGGCCAAGGACAAAGGCAACAAGAAGAGGGGTCAGGATGAGCTTTTCCAGCAGCCAGAAGACTACCAAGGGACTTCTGGCAAAGTCAACCATCATGACCAGCTCCATAAAGCTGATACCGCCCCACAGAAGGAGGGCTTTCCAGATGAGGGGCAAGCCTTTGAGAAGATACCAGAGCCAGCGCAAGGCCGCCAGAAGGGCCTGCACCACATACCGAGCAATCGTGTTTTTCCAAAGGGTTTTGGTTTTGCAGCGAACGGCGAAGGTCATGCAGAACAGCAGGCCCAAAGTAAGGAGCAGGGGCAGGAACAGCAGCACCATGGCCTCTGGCCAGTGTTGAAGCAGGGCCGCCGCCGCATACAGTATCAGGCCCATGGCGAGAATCACCAGCTCCAGGGGGAGTTTATCCAGCCAATGGGGGGTCAGCAGCTCCTTTTGCCCCTGGCGATGCCCGGCGGAGGAGAGGAGGAAGACGAACAGGAAAAGAGCCAAGGCAAGGCCCAGCAAACTAAGGGGCAGCACCCAGTTGCGTAAGGCAATGAGGGCGTTGACAAGGGGCAGGATGAGGGCGTATCTATCCAGCACGGGCAAGCTCTTCTCGATGCCATAGCATAGATAAATCTGCCGCTGCTCCCGAGGTTGATAGTGGGCTTCCAGAAGGAAGCCTCCGCCCGATGGTTCCACAGAGTAGCTGATGTACCAGGGTTCCTGGGCATGAATCTGTTCCAGGGCTGCATAGGCTTCCGCCTCGGTGGGGAAGGTTTGCGTATACTCCTTGACCCCATCGGGGAGCAGGGTGACAAACTGGACACCTTCCGTATAGGCCAGGGCTCCTTCCGGGTTCCCGTTGTTCAGCAGTTCCTGTTTCTCTATGGTATAGGCGGCAAAGCGGAAGTTGGTATGCCGAGGGCCAAGATCGGAGGGCAGGGTTAGGTCCGCCGCTGCAAGGGATTCCTGCTTTGTATAGCTCCAGGCACCGGACAGCTGATCCAGGACCCGGTTCGCATCCCGGCTCATAAGCCTGTGGGCGGCATCTAAGAACAGCTCCTCTCCCCCATCGTTGAAGGCGTTGCGGGAAAGAAGGGCATAGGAACCTATGGCGCCCAGGATGGTGGCCATGGAAAAGAGGACGAACAGACAGCCGGCGATGATGCGGGCGGCAGTGGTGTATTTCCAGGTTTTCATTTGTTTTCTCCTTCGATTTTATAGCCCTTGCCCCAGATGACCTTGATGTACCGAGGCTCGGAGGGGTTGATTTCCAGCTTCTCCCTCAGGTGCCGGATGTGGACCGCCACGGCGTTTTCCGCACCGAAGGGTTCCTGGTTCCAGATGTGGCGATAGATTTCCCTGGGGGCAAAGACCCGGCCCGGTTGCTCCATCAAAAGCTTTAGGATGTCGTACTCGCGAGGGGTCAGGCTGACGGGGTCCCCGTCCAGGGTAACGGTCTTGGCAGCATCATTTAGACAGATGCCGCCGATGCTCAAGGCTCCCTGCCGGGGGCCGGTGCCAAGGAGCATATACCGGCGCAGCTGGGACTTGACCCTGGCCAGCAGTTCCATGGGGTGGAAAGGCTTGGTCACATAGTCGTCTGCGCCCATGTTGAGCCCCAGGACCTTGTCTGCATCCTCGGACTTGGCTGTAAGCAGAATGACGGGTACGTTGCTCCGCTGCCGAATGCGGCTCATGGCCATGATGCCGTCCATCTCCGGCATCATGATGTCCAGCAGGATAAGATGGATGTCCTGCTGGTCCATGAGGGCGAGAGCCTCCCGGCCGGTATAGGCGGTGAGGACCTCATAGCCTTCGGCTGACAGATAGATTTTGAGTGCACAAACGATGTCCCGTTCGTCGTCGCAGACCAGAATGCGATACATAAAATCCCTTGCCTCCTCCTTTGGATGACAAGGGTATCATAGCGGATAATGGATTAAGAAACAATCGGTAAAAAGCTTAAGAAGTGATTAAGATGCGGGGCGGGCTTCGTTTAGGATGGTCTGCCACTGGTTGGGAGTCAGGTGAAACTCCTCCTGCAGCTGGGTTTGGATGGCGGCGTGGCGGAGGGCGATTTCCTTTTCCATGGAGGCGATGTAGGCTTCCCAGTCCCCCGGGGAGCTCGGGGCACGGTAGAGGGCGATGTGGCGGGGCATCTCGGGCCGAAGGGTGTTTGCCATTTGAGTCAGGAGGGATTGAAGGGTTTCCACCGAGAAGCGGGTTTGCAGCAGCTCTGCGTACCGGTGGAGGAACCGCTGGCACCAGGCCGGGTTGTCCCTTAGGTACGCAAACAGGTCCATATTGGCCACCCTATTGGCAGTCTGGTCATAGACCACGCCCTTTTTGTTGAAATAGCCGGGGGCGAACAGGTTCCGGTTGCTGGAGCCATCGGCAAAGCAGCGGTCGATATCATAGAACACGGGCCGCCAGCGGATGCTGTAGTCAGCCGTGGCCCAGTAGCTTTGGTTCTTGATGTCGTAGTTGCAGAAGAAGCTTTGGGCGATGATATAGTCCGTGATATAGTCCACATCCACCCACTCGGAGAAGGCGGCCAGGGTTTCGTCCTTGGTAAAGTCCTGGCTGCGGGCAAAGGAGCGAACCCGAAGGAAGTCCTCGTTGCTGCCGAAGCGGACGGTGGAATTGGTGGACACATGGCTGATGGCGGCCGGGTCCGCCTGATAATGGGTGACCAGATAGTCCTGGTTCATGCCCTCGTTTAGGTCCATGATGCCATAGTAGACCCCGTTCACATAGACCACCACGGGCCGGGTCCGGGCGCTGTCCAGGCCCAAACCCTCCACGGCTTTAAGGGCGAAGGAGTCCCGCAGGCGGGCTTTGGTATAGTCCTGGCTGCCGTTGCGGAGAATCAGCGTGCCGTAGCTCAGGGCCGTTCCCTCCCCCCAGAAGGGGTAGCTGACGGAGCCCTGCCCCAGACGGGCGCGCAGATGAATCGACAGCGACTTTTGGGGGTACTTGATGGACTGGTTTCCCCTGGGGTTGATGTCCGCCAAAAAGGCGGTGCCGAGGGTGCCGTCGGCTTCGTAGAAGGCCAGGGCGGCATCGGTATGGGGGTAGGAGCCGATGTTCTTGATACGCATAAAGGCGGCAAAGTCCCTGGGTTCACAAGCTAAGGTGACTACCGGCAGGGTGTGCGGCGTTTCAAATAGATACGTGGCAGTGGCAGTCTGGCTGGGCAGAAGGCCGGGCGCCAGGGCCAGGGCCCGGACCACGGTGTTGTCTGAGATGGTCAGGGGCGCAGTATAGACCTGGGATTCTTTTGTGGGCTGGCTGCCGTCCAGGGTATAGTACACCGTAGCCTCCGGCAGACTGCAGGTGATGGACAGGGAGAAGGGAGCGTCGGCATACAGCTGGCCGTCGGGAAGAAGGGGGGTCGGGGCAAAGCCGGTGTAGGCGGCGCCGACGTTAGCGGCATCCCGGGTGGGGTCGGTAAAATAGAGCCGGGTGAGGCTCCCGGTCTGCCGGCCGCTGGTGATGCCGGTGCTCAAATCCCCGGTGGCAAAGATGTCCCGCAGGTTCCCTTGCTCGTCAAACAAAAAAAGGGTTTCCCCCGTGGCCCTAATGCCAAAGGCGGCATCATAGGTTCCATAGGCCCCCGGCGCCAGGGTGCCGGACAGGGGCTGGGCCACGCTGCCGTCCTCTGTATCCGACAGGGTCCAGCCCAGAAGGTTGACGGCTGTGTCGCTGCCGTTCACCAGCTCCACCCAGTCCCCGCCGGTTTGGGCTGCGGCGGAAACTTCGCTGATGCGGACAGAAAGCGGGGCTGCCGCCGTCAGTTGGTCCAGGCTAAGAAAGCTCTTGGCGTTGGCCCTGCCCGGGGTGGGGTAGGCAAAATAGATAAGCTGGCCCTGCTGGTCAATGCTTACGGAAGTGTCGTCGGGGATCTGCTCTAACAGCGGCACCTCGACGAGGGCACGGGTGACCCCCCGATAGAGGCACAGGCTCTCCCCAAGCGATAGGGCGAAGGGGGCATGGAGCTCATGGGGCAGGGAGTCGTTGCCGGACAGGAACACCAGCGTATACTCCCCGGGGGCCAGGGTGCCTTGGGGCAGCTGCCACAGGGCGGGGTTGTGACTGTCGTCGCTCAAGAAATAGTCGCTAAGCTCAATGCTGTCGGTGCCCCGGTTATAGAGCTCCACATAGTCGCTGTAATCCCCATAGCCATCCCGGGCGGAATGGGTGTTTTTAGGCAGCACCTCGCTGATAATCAAGGGCTGGTCCGGGTCCGTGACCGTGGGGTCGATGCCGATGGTGGCATCTGCATTGGGACTGCCGGGGGTGGGTGCGCCGCAGCAGCCGAAGGTGCCGAGGCTGGTCTTGGCCCAGGACTGGCCGGGGAGCAGGGCGGGAACCTGAAGGGCATCCACCAAAGCAAAGGCCGAATCAAAGAGGAACAGGGCTTCCCCCGCTTCGTCGATACCCAGATGAATCTGCCCCTCCCCCGGGCCGCAGGGCAAGAGGGCATACCCCTGGGCGGGAACGGTCAAAGGCGGCAGAGGGGCTTTGTTGGCTTTGTCCTCTCTGTCGCTTAGGTAAAAGCCATCCAGGGAAAGGTCCGCCGAGCCGGGGTTATAGATTTCCACCCAATCGTTTCCCGAGGCCAGGGGGGAACTTAACACCTCGGTAATGAACAGTTCCGCCTGGGAGGGCAGGGCGTTGGTCGTCGGCCCCTGAACCTCCTCAGGGGCGGTGTCGCTGATGTCCGGGCCGTTTTCCCGACCGGGCGTGGGGGTCAAGCAGTAGCCGAAGGTGCCGTCCTTGCGCCGGGCGTAGGACACATCCTGGTTGAGGGCGGGAATGGACACCCGTTCCAGCAGGGCGCCGGAGGGGTCCAGCAGGCACAGGGTGTCGCCCCCGCGGGAGAGGCCGAAGGGCAGGCTGTAGGCATCGGTATTCGTATCGGGCTTGGCGGGCAGGACCACATAGCCCCCGCCGGGGATGAGGATACTGGGCAGAATGTTCTCGGTGCCGTAGGCGTTGTCCTTATCGGTCAGGATATAGCCCTGCAGATCCAGGGCGGCGGTGCCGGTGTTGTGCAGCTCCACCCAATCCGGGGAGCCCAGGGCCTCGTCTGCAAAGGAAAACTTGTTGGCGGACACGACCTCGCTGATGACCAGGGTTTGCTCCTGGGGGGCGCAGGCCGGCATCCACAAAAGGGTACACAGGAGGCAACCCAGGAGAAAAAGTCCCCTGGGAAGCCTGTAATCCGTATTGAAATGAGGGAATCTAAAACGCATTTAGTATCGGTTGAGAATGTCCATGACGACGGCAATGAGCCCCTCCCGGTTCACATCCAGCATGACCAGAGCGTTCTTGAAGGGGAACTGCTTGTCGGAATACAGGTCGGTAACGGTTTTGCCATACGTGACGCTGCCCTTGGTCTCCACGGCCACCCCCGCCTCCTCGCCAGAGAACAGCTGGGGATACAGAGGATAGAGCACCGCCGTGGGGTCATGAAGGGCCATGCCGTCGAAGCCGTGGGCTTTGGAATAGGCCAGGCCGTGCTGGGCGGCATCCCGCAAAAAGCGGGCCGTGGGGTTGAGGGCGGCCATGGCATCCAGCTCCCGGGGGGACATAATGGCCTTGAGGGTCATGTCCAGGCCGCACATGACGATGGGGATGCCGCTCTGGAACACCAGACTGGCTGCCTCCGGGTCGCAGAAGATGTTGGCCTCCGCCGCCGGGGTGGCGTTGCCATAGGAAGCGGAGCCGCCCATGAGCACGATTTGCTTGATGAGCTTGCCCAAGGAGCCGTGCTTCATCAGGGCCAGGGCCACGTTGGTTAGCGGCCCGATGGCGATGAGCACCAGCTCGCCGTCAGCGGCCTTGGCGGCCTCATAGATGGCATCGGGGGCGGGCAGGGTCTGCACCTTTTGGGGAGACTCCGGCAGGGTCACATTCCCCAGGCCATTTTCCCCATGGACAAAGTAGGCCGTCCGGGGCTCTCTAAACAGGGGCTTTTTTGCCCCGGGGTACACCGGCGCCGTGCCGCCGAAGAAGTGCATCAGGTTCCGGGCGTTAGAAAAGGTCTTCTCCTCCTCCACGTTCCCCGCCACGGCGGAGACACCCATAAGCTGATACTCGGGGCACTTTAGCAGCAGGGCCAGAGCCATGGCATCGTCCACGCCCGGGTCACAATCCAGCCATACGGGAATCTTAGTCATACTGCTTCACCGCCTCTACCAGTAAATCCACAAAGGCCTTGCGGTCGATGTCCAGAATGCAGGTGGCATTGGGGGCTTTGCCGGTAACGCCGTACATATCCCCCACGGTGGTGCCCTTGCAATAGTCCCCCTCTGTCTCGATGGCCACGTACAAATCCTTGGTGGTCAGGATTTCGGGGCGGATGAGGGCGGCCACGGCCACGGCATCGTGCACCGGAGCGCCGGGATAGCCGAGGGAGCGGTGGAACCCGTAGAAGAACTCCAGCCAGTCCGCCACCACCTGCGCCACCCGGTTGCCGACGGCGCGGACCCGCTCAAAGTCCTCGGGGAACACCAGCGCCTTTTCCGTGACATCCAGTCCCGCCATGGTGAGGGGGATGCCGCTTTCAAAGACGACCTTGGCTGCCTCCGGGTCCACCAGAATGTTGAACTCCGCCGCCGGGGTCCAGTTGCCATAGGCGATGCCGCCGCCCATGAGGCTGATGCGGGCAATCCTGGGCTTCAAATCCGGACGATTTAACAGCAGCGCCGCCACATTGGTGAGCGGCCCCGTGGGGACGAGGGTCACCGGCTCGTCGCTCTCCTCGATGACCTTCTCCATAAGGGCGGGGGCATCGAGGCCGCAGGGCTCAAAAGCGGGCTCCGGCAGCACCGGGCCATCGAGGCCGCTTTTGCCATGGACGGTGGGCGCAATGATGGGCTGGGCCACCAGAGGCCGGGGCCGCCCCACCCCCAGAGGGGCGCGGCAGCCGATGAGGGTGCAGATGCGAAGGGCGTTATAGGTGGTCTTCTCAATGGTCTGGTTGCCGCAGACCGAGGTGACGGCCCGAATGTCCAGCAGGGGGCTGGACTTAGCCAGGACCCAGGCAATGGCATCGTCATGGCCCGGGTCCCCATCCAGAATGATTGGAATTGGCTTCATCATGGTCTTATTCTTTGTCTATAGCCTTGCGCCGCTTGACCTTGCGAAGGGTGGAAGCCGCATAGATAACGAGGCCGATGATGGTGACCAGGTACGGAATACCCGCCACCAGATAGTTATAGCTGGCTAAGCCGGTAAGGCCCGTCACCTTGTTCTTGAGCGCCTGCGCTAGGCCAAACAGCAAGCTCGAAAGCATGGCGCCCACGGGTTCGCCCCGGCCCATGGCCTGAGCCGCCAAGGCGATGAAGCCGCGGCCGGCCACCATGCCGGAGTTCCAGCCCTGGGAATAGTACATGGACATGAAGGCGCCGCCCATGCCCGCCAGGGCACCGGAGATGCCGATGGCGATGTAGCGAATCTTGTTGACGGAAACGCCCACGCTGGAAGCGGCGTTGGGGTTTTCGCCCACGGCCCGGATGTTAAGGCCCAGGGAGGTTCGATACAGGAGCATCCATACGAGCACCACGCACAGGAAGGCCACATAGGTCAGCACCGAATGGCCGGAGAGGATGCTGCGGAGCACCGGGATATTCTTGATGAGGGGAATATCCAGGGTGGGAATCAGAATGTTGGCACTGGAGAGGGAGCCGGTGTTGCCCCGCATACCAGTGAACATATACAGCAGGAAGATGGTGCCGCCGCTGCCCAGCATGTTGACGGCGATACCGGCCAGGATGATGTCGGTCTTCAGCTTCAGGTAGAAGAAGCCCATCATCAGGCCCAGCAGCACGCCCACCAAAATGGCCACCAGCACGCCCAGGACCCAGCTTTGGGTCCAGTAGCTGGTCAGCATGCCCAACAGGGCGGAAATCATCATGGTGCCTTCCAGACCGATGTTGGTAACGCCGGCCTTTTCCGCCACCACGGCGCCCAGAGCCGCAAAGAGGATGGGGGCGGTGATTCGGATGATGGAGAACAGGAAGTCCTCCGTCAAAATCATGCTCATTAACTGACCAAACATTATGCTTTCCTCCCTTCCGCAGTCTTTAGCAGGTCTGCTCTGGTGTTCTTAACCACCAGCTTCTGCCGATAGCCGGAGAGGAACTGCTCGGCCGCAAAGAACAGGAAGATGGCCGCCTGGATGATGTCAATCATTTCGGAGGGCACATCGCAGTAGGTGGACATCAGCGAGCAGCCCTTATTGAGGTAGGCCAGGAAGAAGGCCGCCAGCGGCACCATGAGGGGGTTGTTTTTAGCCAGGATGGCGATGGTGACGCCGGTCCAGCCGTAGCCCGGCAGCTCCTTCCAAAGGAAGGTGTTGAAACGGCCCAGCATTTCGATAGCGCCGCCCATACCGGAGAGGGCGCCACCCAGCACCTGGGAAAGGATGATGGTCCCCCCCACCTTCATGCCGGAATACTTGGCGAAGGACTGGTTGATGCCGATCATGCGGATGGAGTAGCCCCACCTGGTGCGGTACATGAACAGGCCCGTGAGCACCACGAAGACCATGGCCACCACAAAGCCCCAGCTGAGCTTGCTGCCGTTGGGGATAATCTCAGCAATCTTGGCCGTCTCCAGGAAGGGGAAGGTCTGGGTGGACCCCTTGCTTCTGTCGGCAAAGGCGCTGTTGAGGAAGTGGAGCACCACATACATGATGACATAGTTCATCATCAGGGAGGTGACCATTTCGCTGGCCCCCAGCTTCACCTTCAGGATGGCGGGGATATACATGATGAGGCCGCAGACGATGGCGGCGATGAGCACGCACACCACGGCGTGAAGGCCGGAAGCCATGGGCAGGTAAATGGCCACCAGGGCGGCCACGAAGCCGCCGGCCATGACGGAGCCCTCACCGGCCAGGTTGAACTGGTTGGCGGAGAACATGACGCAGGTGGCAAGGCCGGTGAAGGTGATGGGAATCATAGCCGCCAGCACCTGGAGCATGCCCATGCTGTTGAAGGAGCCGCTCTTTTTCACCAGAGGACCTACCAGCATGTAGCGCAGGGCTTCGCCGGTGCTCTTGAAGCAATCGCCGAAGCTCTTGCCGCCCACCAGGGCAAAGGTCAGGAAGATGAACACCGTGCCCACGGCAAGGGAAATGAGAATTGCCGCGGCGCCCCGGACAAAGTTGAACATGGTCATTCGTTTATCCTTCATGACAAACCCTCCTGATCTCTTCCTCGCTTTGGTGCTTGAGGCCCAGCATGTATTCGCCCATAATCTCGTCGTTGATGGCGGAGGTATCCTCGAAGTAGGCGGAAATCTTGCCGCCATAGAACACCACCAGGCTGTCACTTAGCTCGATGACCTCGTTCAAGTCTGCGCTGACCAGCAGCACGGCGGCTCCGGCACGGCTCAGCTCCACCAGCTTCTTGCGGATGAACTCCGTTGCGCCCACGTCGATGCCCCGGGTGGGCTGATCGGCGATGATGAGCACGGGATCGGAGGAGAACTCTCTGGCCACGACCACCTTCTGGATGTTGCCGCCGGAGAGCATGCCCACCTGCTGCTGTGCGGACTTGCACAGCACCTGGTATTCCTTCACCAGGCGGTCGCTTTCGGCGTGGAGGGCCTTCATGTTAAACAGCGGACCGTTGTTGAACTGCTTCTTTTCGCTTCTGTCGGAGATGACGTTCTCCTCGATGGTGCCGGTAGCGGCGATGCCATAGGTCATGCGGTCCTCGGGGATGAGGGAAACGCCCATGGCGCGAATCTTGTTCTGATCCACGCCCAGGATGTTCTTGCCGTTGACCTCGGCGGTGCCGCCTTCGGGCTGGTTCAGGTTAAAGAGCATCTGCACAAGCTCGCTCTGCCCGTTGCCCTCCACACCGGCGATGCCCAGAATCTCGCCCTTGCGAACGGCAAAGGAGACCTTGTCCAGCATCTTGCGGTTCCACTCGTTGGTGTACTCCAGGTCCTTCACCTTCAGCACGATGTCCGTGGGCTGGGCCTGGTCCTTCTGCACGTTGAGGATGACATCCCGGCCCA
Organism: Clostridia bacterium; assembly: GCA_017451295.1. GTDB lineage: Bacteria > Bacillota > Clostridia > Christensenellales > CAG-138 > RUG472. Next base: position 41,159 of record JAFSPW010000066.1, on the reverse strand, counting down.
CCATGAGGCGGGAGATATCCTGCTCGGAGGTATCGGCGGTGTTGTAGACACCCATGGAACGGCCGCCCCGCAGGATGGTCATTCTGTCCGTAATCTCCTTAATCTCCTTGAGCTTATGGGAAATGAAGATGATGGTGTATCCCTGCTCCTTCAGATGCACCAGCTCCCTGAACAGCTCCGTGGTCTCCTGGGTGGTGAGCACGGCGGTGGGCTCGTCCAGAATGAGAATCTTGGCGCCGCGGACCAGGGCCTTTAGAATCTCCACCTTCTGCTTCATGCCCACGGGAATGTCCATCACCTTGGCGTTGGCATCCACGTGGAGGTTGTATTTCTGGGCATAGGTCTCGGTGATCTCCACGGCCTTCTTGTAATCCACAAAAATGCCTTTGGTGGGGGCCATGCCAAGCACGATGTTCTCTGCCACGGTGAGACTGGGCACCAGCATGAAGTGCTGGTGGACCATGCCGATGCCATGGGCAATGGCCACGGTGGGTGAGGACAGGTGAACCTTCTCCCCCCGGACCAGAATCTCACCCTCCGTAGGCTGCTCCAAGCCAAAGAGCATCTTCATCAGGGTGGATTTGCCGGCGCCGTTCTCCCCCATCAGCGCGTGAATCTCGCCTTCTTTGACGGCAAAGTCCACATTCTGGTTGGCGGCAATTCCGTTGGGGTAAACTTTGGTGATTCCCTTCATTTGAATCACATAATTCGTGTTGGTGTTTTCCATACGCGCAGCTTCCCTCTTTGTCCTTAAAGTGCAAGCAGGGAGGAGCAACTGCTCCTCCCTGCCTTTTCGTTCTGTTTGTAGGAGCGCAATCCTATTGTAGCCGATTGTTACGGCATCATGGAGTTGCGCAGGGCTTCGACGCCACCCTCGGTATCGCCAATGGCGGAGGGCACGACGATTTCGCCAGCGGCCACCTTGGCGATGGCGGCATTCACGGTATCCTGGACGGACTGGGGTGCAACCTTGGTGAAGTTCTTATCGGTGACCACGCCAACGCCGCCCTCGTTGAGGCCGAGGTTGACCATGGTGCCCCAGTGCTCGTTGCCGGCATCCAGCTCGTCGATGAGCCAGATGAGGGACTGACCAACATTCTTAAGGCCGGAGGTCAGGGTGATGGCAGCCTGAGCTTCGGGGAGGGTGAGCTCCTGGTCGGAGTCCACGCCGATGAACCAAGCCTTGCCGGACTCGGCAGCAGCCTCGGCAGCGCCGTTGCCGGACAGACCGGCCACGCCCCAGATGATGTCAGCGCCGTTGTCGTTGATCATGGACAGAGCCATTTCCTTGGCAGTGGCGGTATCCACATAGGAGTTGACATAGCGGGTGTCTACCTTGACTTCGGGGTCGGTATCCTGGACGCCCTTGAGGAAGCCATACAGGAAGTCGTTGATGACGGGGGAATCCACACCGCCGATGAAGCCGACGACCTTCTGCTCGTTCATGTTGGGAACGGAGGTATCGGAGGTCATAGCAGCGGCGAAGACGCCGATGAGGTAACCCATGTCGTTCTGACGATAGGTGATGTTGACCACGTTGGCATTCTCGCCCACATAGGTGCTGTCATCATAGATGGCGAACTTCTGATCGGGGTACTTGGTAGCAACTTCCTTCAGGTAGTCGGGCATCTGATAGGTGCCGCAGACGATGAGGTCGTACTCTCCGGAGCCGGCCACTTCGTACAGGGTCTCGAGCCACTTGGGCTGATCTTCGTCGGTGCCGCCCATCTCGATGGTCTTATGGGTGATGCGGCCGGCTTCTTCCAGAGCCTTCAGGCCGGATTCAGCGGAATCGAAGAAGGACTTGTCGCCCAGGTTGCCGTTGACCAGGTGGGCCACGTTGTAGACCTTGGCAGGAGTTTCGGCGGTTTCTTCGGTCTTAGCCGTCTCTTCCGTCTTGGCGGGTTCTTCGGTCTTGGCGGGTTCTTCCGTCTTGGTAGTGCAGGCCACAATGGCCAGAACCATCAAGAGGCTGAGCAGGATAGCAACAAATTTCTTCATGTTCTTTCCCTTTCTGTTCTTTTTTTGCAAGAAATAGGATATTCCCTGCATTGATTTGAGTGTAACACAATTCCATTTCCCCGTCAACTGTCAGTCTGATTTTTTATCAGGTCACATAACCGTTTGCTAGCAAAAAAGTCCCGAATGAGGCCGTTATATTCTCGCCAAAGAGGCAAGGTGGGGCAAGTGTCCCTCCTCTCACAAGAAAAGCCGCCGTCAGCCAAACAAGCCACGGGAGACAAATCCCCCTCCGTGAGGGAGAGAATCTCCAGAAGGGAATAGTCCTCCGGCTTTCGGCACAGCCGGTACCCTCCCCCCTTGCCGCTGATGCCCTGCAACAGCCCGCCGGACACCAAATCCTTCATGATGATTTCCAGATACTTCTTGGAGATGTCCTGCCGGGCGGCGATGTCTTTCAAGGGAATGAAGGCGCCGCTGTCGTTTTGGGCCAAGTCCACCATGACCCGCAAGGCATACCTTCCCCTGGTGGATATCATAGCACAGACTCCTTTCCTTTTTTACCCTATTATACAGTAGGCGGATGGGTAATGCAAGTCCGGTTTCGCTTATTTACCTATTGACATAGTAGGTAAATGGTTGTATACTCCCACCAACGAGACAAAGGAGCCATACATATGATATATGCTGACAACGCCGCCACCACCGCGCTGAGCCCGAAGGCTCTAAGCGTGCTGGTGCATCACGCCAAGAATACCTGGGGGAACCCCTCCAGCCTCTATGCTCACGGGCAGGAAGCAAAGGAGGTGCTGGAGCAGGCAAGAACACAGATTGCCCGCTGTATCGGGGCAAAGGAGAGGGAAATCATCTTCACCTCCGGAGGGAGCGAAGCGGACAATCAGGCCATTCTATCTGCCGCTGCCTGGGGGAAGCAAAAGGGCAAGCGGCACATCGTCTCCTCCGCCTTTGAGCACCACGCGGTGCTCCACACCCTGCAGAAGCTGGAGAAGGAAGGGTTTGAGGTGACCTATCTGGATGTGCATGCGGACGGGCTGGTGCGGCCGGAGGAGGTGAAAGCCGCCATTCGGGAGGACACCTGCCTGGTGAGCATCATGTACGCCAACAACGAAATCGGCACCATCCAGCCTATAGGGGAGATTGGGGCCATCTGTCGGGAGAAAAAGGTGCTTTTCCACACCGACGCCGTTCAGGCTATAGGCCATATTCCCGTGAATGTGGTGACGGACCAGGTGGATATGCTGTCCGCCTCCGCCCACAAGTTCCACGGCCCCAAGGGGGTGGGGTTCCTGTATGTGCGGCAGGGGGTGCCCGTTCGCAGTCTTATTGAAGGGGGCGCCCAGGAACGGGGCCGCCGGGCCGGAACGGAGAACGTGCCGGGCATTGGGGCCATGGCTGCGGCCCTTCAGGAAGCGGCGTCGCACATGGACGAAAACGCCCGGCACCTGAAGGCCATGCAGGCAAGGCTGATTGAGGGGCTGAGCCGGATTCCCCACGGGGCCTTGAACGGGGACAGAGACCGCCGTCTGCCGGGGAATGTGAGCTTCTGTTTTGAGGGCATCGAGGGGGAAGCCCTGTTGCTGCTGCTGGACGACAAGGGCATCTGCGCCAGCTCCGGCAGCGCCTGTACCTCCGGCTCCTTGGATCCGAGCCACGTGCTGCTGGCCATTGGTCGGGTCCACGATGTGGCCCACGGGTCCTTGCGGCTGAGCCTCGGTGAGGATGTGACGGAGGAGGAAATCGACTATATCATCGCCTGTGTAGGGGAAGTGGTGGCGTATCTAAGAAGCTTCTCTCCCCTGTGGCGGGATTTGGAAGCGGGCAAAAAAGCATTCATATTATAAAGGAGAAAACACATGGCTTTATACAGTGAAAAGGTGATGGACCATTTCCGCAATCCCCGGAACGTGGGGGTGATTGAGGATGCCAACGGCGTGGGCCTGGCGGGCAACGCCAAGTGCGGCGACATCATGAAGATGTATCTGAAGATTGAGGACGAGGTGGTCCAGGATGTGAAGTTTGAAACCTTCGGCTGCGGCAGTGCCATCGCCTCCAGCTCCATGGCGACGGAGCTGATAAAGGGGCAACCCCTGAGCGAGGTGCGGAAGCTGACCAACCAGGCGGTGGCGGAGGCGCTGGACGGCCTGCCCGCCTATAAGATGCACTGCAGCGTGCTGGCGGAGGAGGCCATACAGGCGGCCTTGCAGGACTATGAATCGAGAATGACAAAGGAGGATAATTAAAATGGCGAACATCTATAAGGGAACCTTGTGGCTCATCGGCAACACGCCCTTGGTGGAGGTAGGTAACCTGGAGCGGGAGCTAAACCTGAAGGCCCGGGTGCTGGTGAAGCTGGAATACTATAACCCCGCCGGCAGCGTGAAGGACAGGATTGCCAAGGCCATGATTGAGGATGCGGAGGCGAAGGGGCTTTTGAAGAAGGGCTCCGTCATCATCGAGCCCACCAGCGGCAACACGGGCATCGGCCTGGCCGCCATTGCCGCCGCCAAGGGGTATGACATTATATTGACCATGCCGGAGACCATGAGCGTGGAGCGGCGGAACATCCTGAAAGCCTATGGGGCGCAGCTGGTGCTGACGGAAGGGGCTAAGGGCATGAAGGGCGCCATTGAAAAGGCCAGGGAATTGGCCGCTAAGACCCCCAACAGCTTTATTCCCGGCCAGTTTGAAAACCCCGCCAACCCGGCCATTCACAAGGCCACCACGGGGCCGGAGATTTGGTCCGACACAGAGGGCCAGGTGGACATCTTTATCGCCGGGGTGGGCACCGGCGGCACCATCACCGGCGTGGGGGAATACCTGAAGGAGCACAATCCCCATGTCCAGGTGGTGGCTGTGGAGCCGGAGGGCTCCCCCGTCCTCTCCAAGGGACAGGCGGGCCCCCACAAGATTCAGGGCATCGGCGCCGGGTTTGTGCCCCCGGTTCTGAACACGGCCGTCTATGACCGGGTGTTCCCCGTAGGCAATGAGAGCGCCTTTGAGAGTGCCAAGCTCCTCGCAAAGAAGGAGGGTATCAGCGTGGGCATCTCCTCCGGGGCGGCCCTGTACGCCGCCATCACCCTGGCCCGGGAACCGGAGAACGAGGGCAAGACCATCGTGGCCCTGCTGCCCGACAGCGGGGACAGGTACTACTCCACGGCCTTGTTCAATTGACAGCCATACACAAGGAAAGCTCGCCCACCGGCGAGCTTTTTGCGCTTACCGGATGTTTTTCCAACCGCACCACTCGTTCAGAAATTCCGTTAAATCATCAACGTAGTCTAGGTCGATATCTTGAAAGACGAGGAATCCAATCTGGTGTTCTACGTCGTTAGTCACCAGGAACAGAGACTCTTCGTAAAACCCAAAGCTTTCTTTGCTTCCGTCCAGGGGCCAGAGAAGCCGGAAGAAATCGTTTCCGATACTGACAAAGGGTTCAACCTTAACGCCTTTCACCCCTGTGTTCAGCAACTCCGTTCGAAAGCTATGCTTGGTTTCCAGGGCAGCCTTCGCCGCCTCATAGTCGGCAGCATCGTACTGGCACAACAGAGTATAGGACTCGGACATCCAAATCCCGTCGGCCTCCAAATACTCATGAAGCACCACCGTCTTCGGCGATCCCAATTCCAGCGGCGCCGATAAAGCATCCGGGAGGATCCTGTTGACAGAAGCTTCAAACTTGCTTTGGGCATCCGTCTGCGTGCTGCGATGCAATTTTACGGGAAAGAATGTACCAAAAAAGAAAACGACGAACGCCAGAGCCAGCCACACCACGGTACGCCATATCTTAGCCCAAACGGCGCGATGGGAACGAAACAAAAAGATAAGTCGCGTTATGATGAGCCCCAGCAATAACACCGGGAGCAGGGTCACAATCGTCACCCGATCCAGTATCAGCCCCGGTATACATATAAACAACACCACCAGCAACAACGACGGAACACACCAAATAAAATATCAGTCACCCAATGAGAAAAGCGGCGTTTTTGTTTAGTCTCGTTCATGAAATACTCCCTTCTGGCAATTGTTTTGGTACAATACATAGGTAACACATAATAATATAAAAACAGAGAGCCATGTGATAGAATAAAGTTTAGAACAAGAAATATCACGAAAGGGGGCTCTCTGCATGGACAGAATAGCACAGGAAGCACATTTTCGTTTAGAGAGCAATTAAAAAGGTGAGCAGCAGATACAATAGGGGCGTGGTGAGGATGCACAGCAGGGCCGTCAGGGCGGCGCATTCTCCGGCCAGGGCGCTGTTGCGGTCGTACTGAACGCACAGGACCAGGGCGAGGCTGGCGCAGGGGAAGCCGGAAGAGAGGGTGACGATAATCTTCAGCATGGCATCAGCGGGCAGACGGCAGAGAACAAAAGCCACCAGCACCGGCAGCACCACGGTCCGCAGCAGGCAGATGCCATAGACCCGGGGGCTTTTGAGCCCCTCCCTTAGGTTGCTGCGGCTGACCGCCACCCCCACCAGGAGCATGGAAAGGGGGGTGACCATGTTCCCCACCATGGAAAGGGGCGTTGCCAGCAGCTCCGGGATAGTAAAGCGCAGGCAGAAGAACAGCAGACCAAGGAGCACCGATATCAGGGCGGGGCTGATCAATTGCTTGGCGGCGGTCTTCACTTGGAGCTTTTGGCCGGAGATTACCACCACCCCATAGGTCCACATGAGCAGGTTGAAGACCATAATCATGGTGCTCAAGTAGAATACGCCGACGTCCCCGAACATGCTTTGCATCACCGGGACGCCGAAAAACCCCACGTTGGGGAAAGTGGAGATGAGCAGCAGGGTCTCCCTGTCCAAAGTGCCCTTTTTAAAAAGGACTCTTGGCACGAGCACCATGAGGGCAAAGGCCAGCACGGCCATGGCCAGGCACAGTAAATAGGAGCTCAGCATGGCATTGGAAAAGGTCTGCTGAAAGGCCATCAGCAAGAAGGCGGGCTGCACCACCTGCACGAGCAGGGCGGACAGCTTCTTTTGGGTGGCCCCATCGATGATGTTAAGCCTCCCGCACAGGGCGCCCAGCAGAATCAGCAGCAGCATGCCGAAGACGGTTTTGAGGATGACGGTTATCATATTTCCTCCCATGGATGGGAAGAGTGTACCCTACAAAGCCGCCCTTCGTCAACAAAACTTTGCACGAAAAACTATATCTTGCCACAGTGGGTTCAAAAACGGGGCGCATACTGTAGCCACGATAAAAACAAATCGAGGGAACGGGTATGAAGGAACGCTTGCGAAAGTTTATGGAAGGCCGTTACGGCAACGACCAGCTGAACCAGGTTCTATCCCTGATGGGCTGGGTGCTGCTGGTGCTGGGCATGGTGCTAAGCAGCATACATAATCGAGGGCTCATGGTGGCGGGCAGCATCCTTATCGGCCTTGCCTGGGCGGCGCTGATCTGGTCCATCTATCGAACGCTGTCCAAGAGGACAGCGGACCGGGCGGCGGAGAACTATCGGTATTTCGTGCTCAAAAACCGCTGCACCGGCTGGCTGCGGGGAAAGAAGAACCGGTTCAAGGACCGCAAGCAGCACCGCTACTACCGCTGCTCCCAATGCCGGACCACCGTGCGGGTCCCCCGGGGCAAGGGGAAGATTCGCATCACCTGCCCCAAGTGCGGCAACTCCTTTATCAAAATGTCTTGACACAAAAAACGCCCCAAACGGGGCGATTTTTATACTAATCCGCGTCTAAAACATGTGCAGTCGGCGAGCAAATTCTGCGTTGGTTCCATGAGGAGAATCGCAGATTGACTAGGGACCCTCAATCAAGATTTGACGAAGCAGAACCGGCGCAGAAGGTGCCGCCCAATGTGCATGGGTTAGGCGTGGATTAGTATTATTTTAGGCGTTGGGAGACATATTGGAGGATGGCCTTGGCATCGGTGGAGGTGATTTGCTTATCGTTGTCCATATCCCCCGCCTTCTCCTGCGAGGCGGAGAGCTCCATAAGCCCGGCCGATGAACGCAGCACGATGGCTGCATCCGCCGCCGTCACCATGCCGTCGCCGTTCAAATCCCCCCGAGTCAGCAGCACCGTCGGCTCCGCCGTAGGCTTCTTGGTGGGCTTAGCCGTCGGCTTCTTGGTGGCCGTGGCCTTGGGCGTGGGGCTGTTGGTAGGAGCGGGCGTGTTGGTGGGTGCAGGGGTATCCGTAGGTGCAGGGGTATCCGTAGGCGCCGGCGTATCCGAGGGCGCCGGGGTATCTGAGGGCGCCGGCGTATCCGAGGGCGCCGGGGTATCTGAGGGCGCCGGCGTATCCGAGGGCGCCGGGGAATCCGAGGGGGTGGGGCTGGCGCTCACATCCGGGCTGGCGCTTACATCCGGGCTGGTGGTGGGGTCCGGGCTAGTGGTGGCATCCGGGCTCGTGCTGGGGTCCGGGGTCTCGCTGGGATTGGGGGTGTCCGAGGGCGCCGGGGTATCTGAAGGCGCAGGGGTATCCGTGGGTTCCGGCGAGGGGGACGGCGTGGGGGCAGGGCCCATGTCGATGACCTTCTTGGTGACGGCTGCGGCGGACAGGTCCGCCTGGGAGGCAATCTCCTTCCCCGTGGCATCGTCCATCAGGGTGGCGCCGGGATAGTAGAACTTGAGAATGTCCACATAGCTATAGCCCAGGTTGGCCATGCGCTTGGCCCCGTTTTGGGAAAGGCCCACCCGGGGACCGTCGCTCTGGCCCCAGCCGAGCACCCAGGAATCCGCGGTGACGGGGGCGGCAAAGGTGACGCTGTTGGTGCTGGTGACCACACCCTGCTCCTTTAGCTGGGCGAAGGTGACCTGGAAGCTGACCTCCTTGGGCTCCCCCTCCCGGTTGACGGTGAGGGTGATGGTGAAGCCCTCCTGGGGGGCATAGCTTTTAGGATAGCGACCCCCATCCCCCAGGGTGTTATAGCCCTCTATGGACACAATGGAGAGGATGCTGTCCCCCTCCGCCCGGCTTAGCAGATAGTTGTACAGAGCCTCCGGCAGGGCGGCGGGGTTGTCCCCCCTTACGGGGATGATCTGGTTGGAGGAGGTGCGGGTCAAGTCGAAGGGGTCGAACTTGCATTCATAGGCACCCACATACTCCAAATTCCCGCCCCAGCGCGCCCGGGGGGTAATCATGACACCGCCGTTGCTGGACCCGTAGTGGCACTTGATGGCCTTGCCCTTATAGGTGAGGGTTTGGCCCGCCACGGCCTTGGCGCAGTCGATGGCGGCGGTGGCGGTGGAAAAATAACCGTAGTAAACCTGGTCGGCGGAGGTATCGTCCACATCATAGGCCTTGCCGGAGCGAGCTTCCATCTCCGCAAGGGCATAGCCCTTGGCGGCAATCATGGCGGCCTTCAGCAGCTCCTGAGGGGCATCCCGGCCCACCTCGGGCACGGCCACGCCCAGGAGGTAGTTCTCCATGCCCAGGGTGTTCACGGCCCTGAGGGCGCTGTCGCTCACATCCAGGGTCAGACTCCCCTTATAGTAGCGTTCCTTGCCGTTGGCGGTGACGAGGGTGAACCAGTCCCCCGTTCCCTGCTCCCCCACGGGGGTCAGGGTGGCCTTGGCGCCAGAATAGACCTGGCCCTGTTCGGAATGGGTCAGCACCACCTCTTTGCCGGAGACGGTGACGGTGAGGGTGCCCCCGGTGAGGGTCGCCTCGCCCACCTGGAAGGTGCCGTTGAGGCCCACGGTGAAGGTGTCCACTCCGTTGGTGGTCAGCAGCACCCGGACCTGCTCCTCCTGAGCCGATGCAGGGGAGGAAAAGGGTATGAGCCCCAGCAGCAGCACCAGGGCGATGCAAAGACAAAGCGTTCGTTTCATACCCCACTATATAGCACATCCCGGCCCAAAAGGAAAGGGCCGGACGGGTTTGTTGATGATTATTTTGAATTTCGGTTGCAAATCAGGGGGCAAACTGGGAAATAATGGCTTGGGCGGCTTTGAGCCCGTCCACCGCCGAGGACACGATGCCGCCGGCATACCCGGCCCCCTCCCCCACCGGGTATAGGCCTCGATGGGTGGGGGACTGCATGCTCTCGTCCCGCAAAATCCGCAGGGGGGCGCTGGTGCGGCTCTCCACGGCGGTGAGGACGGCATCGTCCATATCAAAGCCCTGAATCTCCCGGGCAAAGGTGCCCATGGCCCCCCGGAGGCTGTCGGTGACAAAGCCCGGCAGGCAGCGGCTGATGTCCGCCCCTGTGACACCGGGGCGGAAGCTGGGCGTTACGGAACCGAAGGCGGTTGTGGGCCGGGCCTTCAAAAAGTCCCCCATGCGGCAGGCGGGGGCAAGGCCCTCTGTGCCGCCCAAATCCCAGGCTGCCTGTTCCCAGCGCTGCTGGAAGCGAAGGCCGTCCAGGGGACTTGGGCCGAAATCCTCCGGGAACACCTGGACCACCAGGGCGGCGTTGGCGTTTTGGGCGTCCCGGCGAAAGTTGCTCATGCCGTTGACCACCATCTGACCGGGGCCGGCGCCGGAGGCCACCACGAAGCCCCCGGGGCACATGCAGAAGGAATAGACGCCTCTGTCCCCCACCTGGGTCTTGAGCACATAGTCCGCCGCCCCCAGGCGAGGGTGCCCTGCAAAGGGGCCGTACTGGCTTTGGTTGATGAGCTGTTGGGGATGCTCCGCCCGAATCCCCAGGGCAAAGGCCTTGGGGGCCATGGCGACCCCGGCGGTATATAAATAGGTATAGGTGTCCCTGGCCCCCTGGCCGATGGCCAGCACCAGGGCGCTGACGGGGATTTGCTCCCGCTGGCCCTGATGCAGCAGCGTGACCCCGGTGACCCGGCCGTTCTCGGTGCGAATCTCTTCCAGTTTGGTAGAGAAGCGGACCTCTCCCCCCAGGGCGATGATTTCCTGCCGCAGGGCCGCCACCACCCGGCGCAGATTGTCCGTGCCCAGGTGGGGCTTAGAGAGCAAGCCAATCTCCTGCGGCGCCCCGCAGGCAAGGAAGGTGTCGATGACCAGGGCGCAGCGAGGGTCCTTGCTGCGGGCGGTCAGCTTCCCGTCGGAGAAGGTGCCGGCGCCCCCCTCCCCAAAGAGGGGGTTGCTCTCGGGGTCCGCCCGGCCCGTGGCCCAGTAGGCAGATACATCCAAAACGCGGTCCTCTATCGCCTTGCCCCTGTCGATAAGCAGCGGTCGATAGCCCTCCCGAGCCAGCTGCCAGGCAGCGAACAGGCCCCCGGGGCCCATGCCCACCACCAGTACCGGACCCCTTTGGAGCTGAGTGCCGTGGACAAGGGGCGGCTGCAAAGCGGGCGCAAAGCGACTGGCATGAAGGCGCTCCTCCCCCAGGATGCGGCGGGCGGCCTTGGGGGCGGCCTCGACCAGGCACCGGACCTGGAAGCACACGTCGGCCTTCTTTCTGGCATCCACGGACCGGCGCAGGACGGTGATGGTCCCGAGGTCCTCTAAGGAAACCTTGAGCTGCCGGGCGACGGAAGTGCGAAAGCTGTCCGGGGTGTCGTCAAGGCCCATTTTTAAGGCGGGAATGATGATTTTTTCCATAGCTGCTCCTGAAAAAAAGCCCGGCTAAGGCAGCCGGGCCATGGATAAACGGTCAATTATCCTGTGCGAGCTCCACCTGAATGCGGGTCTCCGTGGGCGTTACCGTGAGGCCGGGGAAGCGATTCTGGTCCGGGGCCAGGATGACGGCCACCAGCTCCCGGGTGCCGGCGCTGAGGTTGGCTAAGTCCACCTGGGCGGATAGGTCGTCCGCCGTGAGCTGTTCCAGCAGCCGCATCTTGCCGGTGACGGTGACGGTGACGAAGGTGGGCGCATTCTCCCCGAGGTTCAACCCTGCGGGCCGGTGCAGATAGGTGATGGGCACCTCCAGCTCCTTCTCCCCCTGCTTCTCCGTGACGGTGCAGGTGACGGTGACGGTCTCCGGCTGGCCCTTCTTCAGGGTGACCCCCTGGGGCAATACCAGCGCTAAATCCCGGGTGAGGATGTCCTCCTGGGCGGGGAGCACCAGGCTTTCGGTGGACACATGGTCCACGGTGTCCAAGGTGGCCTTGTCCCCATAGACGGTGACGGTGGAGGGGGATGCTTCCGTAGTTAAGTCAAAGTAGGTATCCTCCGCCAGGGACACATTCTCCCGGACCTCCACCTGCTTCACGGCGGACAGGGTCAGCCGCACGGTGATGTTGGGGGCATCCTGGCTGCGGGTGATTACGGTGAGCTCGTTGCCCTGGCTGTCGAAGAAGATGAGGTTTACGGCGGCTTCCATGCTTTCGGTCCGGTCGGTCAAATCCACCTGGGCCACGGCCCGGACCACCGGCTCGATATACCGGGCGGCGCCTTCGATGGTGAAGCTCTGCTCGTAGGTTTCGGCGATAATCTCATAGCCTTCGGGCAGGGTGCCGGTATAGTTGAGCCGCACGGGCACGGTCTTGCTGATGAGGTTATCCACCTCCACGGTGACGGAGGCGGGGCTTACGGAGGCCACGGTGCCAAGGTTAGACTGGACCGTGGTGCTGAGCATGAGCCGATAGGTGCCGGCGGCGGTGATGGTGGACAGGGACGCCCGGCAGTTGACCCTGCTGGCGTTCAAATCCGCATGGTTGGTGATGGGAGCGCTGACGGTGACGCTGGCCTCCCCCAAGTCGGAATCCACCAGAATGAGGTTCCGGCTGAGCAGGTCCGTATACCCTTCCAGACTGATGGTGACCCCGTCGATAGCCTTGGTGCGCTCCGGGTTCATGGCCACCAGCACATAGGCCCACATGAGCACCGCAAAGATGACGGCAACAATCTTGAGCCCCAGGTTCCGGGTGAAGAAACCCCGGCAGCCTTCCAGCAGACTTTTGGCAAATTTTCGCAGGAACTGCTTCATCGCTTATCCCCCTTCTTCTGGGCGGCGGGCTTGCCCTGCTTCAAGAAGATGCTTTCCAGCAGGTTATGCAGGGCCTGATTGTCCAGATACCGGACCAGCTTCCCGTCCTGCGCCCGGGAGATGGCGCCGGTCTCCTCGGACACCACCAGCACGATGGCATCGGACACGGCGGAAACGCCCAGAGCCGCCCGGTGGCGGGTGCCCAGCTCCCGGGAGACGCTGGTCTCCTCGCTCAGCGGCAAGAAGCAGGCGGCAGCCACCAGCGTGGGGCCCCGGCAAATCACCGCCCCGTCGTGAAGGGGGGTGTTGGGCTCGAAAATGTTCTCGATAAGGGCGCCGGAAAGAAGGCCTTCGATGGCGGTGCCGGTGGAGATAATCTCCCCCAAGCCGGTCTTTTGCTCAAAGACGATGAGCGCGCCCACCCGGCGACGGCTGAGCCGCAGGATGGTGTTCTGCAAATCGTCAATCAAATCCTCCACGCCCATGTTCCCGGCTTCGCTTATGAGCTTGCTGATGGCCTTGCCGCTGCGGCCCAGCCGTTCCAGCACCCGGCGAATCTCCGGGGTGAAGAGGATGAACAGGACGATGATGATGGAGCCGGACTGCAGGATGGAGGAAAGAATCCAGCTGATGGTATAGAGGCTTAGGAACTGGGCGAGGACGGAACACACAAACAGCAGCCCCACGCCCTTGATAACCTCATAGGCCCGGGTGCCCTTGGTCCAGACGATGAGCTTATAGAGCAGGACCGTCAGAATCACAATGTCCAGAAAATCGTTCCAGCCGAATTGGCCCATGCCGCTGCCCAGGGCCTTTAGAATATCTTCAAAACTCAATACACATCACCCACCGTAAAAATTCCTTGCTTATAGTATAGCATTTATGTGTACGAATTGTCACGAGAATATTACAGCAATGTGAGCTTTTTTTCGGCGTTTTTCTTCAGCGGCAGCCACAGCAGGGCACCGAATGCCAAAAGCAGGCAGAAGATGAGCAGGAGGCTCCAGTCCCCCAGGGCAAAATAGAGCCCCACGCACACGCCCAGCACCGCCATGGTCACCAGCATACTGAAGAACACACCGGCGCCGCCCTTGATGACCTCCGTGGGATTGTCCCAGTCAAAGCGCGCATAGCGCAGCCCCAGCCTAAGCTCCGTCACCGAGAAGGCCCAGGCAAAGGCGGTGCTAATGAGCAGGAACACCGGCAGGGCATAGACCGGCAGTTTTAGCAGCAGCGTAAGGATGAGGCCGCAGACGAGGCCACCCACCATGGGCGGCAGCATGGACACCAGAATCTTGCTCCTGAGCCACAGGGCCGCCGGGATGGGCAGAGACTTAATGGCATAGATGGCCTTCCCCTCCATGGATACGGAGGCGGCTGCCGTCAGGCTCATGCATTGGACCACCCCCACGCCAAGGGCCATGAGAGGCCACAGGTTGGGGCCGATGAAGCCCTGCTCCGGCGGGGCGTTTTTGATCGCTATGCCGAGGGCCACGGTAAGGATGATGGCCATGATGGTGCCCATGTCGGTGTTCATAAGCCACATGGGTGTGTTCAGCTTCTGCCGAAGCTCCTTTTTGATGAGGGCCAGGACCAAGCCCGTTTTATGCTGGCGGGCCATGGTGAACGCCTTGCCGTGGGCGGTGGCGTTGACCCCCTCATAGAAGAAGGTGAAGCAGCCCTTAGCCAGGGCATACAGCACAAGACCGCAGAGCAGGGAGCAGAGGGCGAAGAAGGCCATGTCTGGCCAGCTGCCGCCTAAGGCCAGGGCGAACCAGCGGGCGGGCGGATAGAGGGAATACAGCTTCTGTTCGAGCAAGCCCGCCATGTTCCCCACCTCCCCCAGCATGGTGCCGGAACGGAAGGAGAACAGGAACACCGCACCCATGAACAGCAGCGACACCAGGGCGGTGAGAAGGTTCTTCTGCTTCATGCGGGCGGTGAGCATCTGGACAAACAGGCCGATGACCCCGCCCACGCCCAAGGGAAGCAGGGGCGAGAGCAGCGCACCGAGAATCAGCACCGGCCAGAAAGCCCCGGACACGGGCAGCATACCGGCCACCCGCACCCCGGCGGGCAGGAGCATGCCCAGGCTTATGAGCAGCTCTTCAAAGTACAAAGCGAAGATGCGGCCTAAGACAATCTGCCTGCGGGAGAAGGGAAGGCTCAGCAGCGGGTCCACTGTGGCGGCGGCAAACAGGGCCATGCCGCCCCGGCTCACGGCCTCGATAAGGCCCAGAATGGCGCCGCCGGCGAGCATCAGGGCAGGAATCAGCAGCAGCTGCCGCCCCTGCATCGCCTGGGCCATGGCAAAGCTATAGACAGAGGACAGATACCCGCAGGCCAGCAGCAGCACCAGCGTGGTGGTGAGGCGGCGGCGGGCTCGCTTCTTGGCGGCGGCATCCGTGGTATTCTTCAGGGCCGACAGGGGGAAATACTCCATGAGGGCCAATCGCACAAGGGGCAGCATGGCCTTACTCCTTTTCCACCAGGTCCATGAACAGCTCCTCCAAAGAGGCGTTGCCCCGGACGGTGTCCATGTCCCCCTGGGCCACCAGGCGGCCGTTTTGGATGATGGCCACCTTGTTGCACAGCTTCTGGGCCACCTCCAGCACATGGGTGGAGAAGAAGATGGCCGCTCCCTGCTCCGTCATCCGGTGCATGAGCTGCTTTAGGGTGAAGGCGGCCTGGGGATCTAGACCCACGAACGGCTCGTCCAGCAGCAGGAGCTTGGGCTTATCCATGAGGGCGCCGATGAGGGCCAGCTTCTGCTTCATGCCGTGGGAGTAGGAGCCGGTCATATCCCCCAGGCGATGGGTGATACCGAAGGCATCGGCGTACTCCTTTATGCGCTGCTCCCGCTCGGAAGCGGACAGGCCGTACACATCGGCGAGGAAGTTTAGATACTGGATACCCGTGAGGTAGGTAAACACGCTGGGGTCGTCCGGCAGATACCGCATGACCTTTTTGCAGGAGAGGGGATCTTTTTGGATGGACACCCCGTCGATGAGAATCTCGCCGCCGTCAAAACCGTGAATGCCGGCCACGGCCCGAAGCGTGGTGGTCTTCCCTGCCCCGTTGGGACCGATGAAGGCGAAGATGTCCCCCGGTTCCACATGCAGGCTCAAATCCTCCACGGCAGGCTTTCCCTTGCCGTAGGTCTTGGTAAAGTGTTCGATACGCAGCATAGCCGTCCCTCCTCCGTTTCTTTAGCTCCGATACATATATTTCTTGGCGAAGAAGTTCCACAAAAACACCAAGGCGGCCGAGACTATCTTGCTGAGCAGATAGTGAAGGCCCAAGCCATCGGTGAACACCCACATAAGCCCCTCCGTCAGCCCCAGGCCGATAAGGGAGATGATGAGGAATACCGCAAACTCCACCTTGTGGCTCACCCGGGCGCGCTTGCCCGCAAAGGCCAGGTGGGTGGACAGATAATAGTTCACCAGCACGCCGACGACGAAGCCGGCCGCCCCGGCCCAAAGATAGTGGAGTCCCAGTTCCTTGGTGACAAAGACGGTGAAAAAGTCCGACACGAAGGCGCAGAACCCCGCCACCTGATAGCGCAAAAACTGCAGCAGGCCGTTGTCTGTGGGCCGATACAGCAGGGCCTGCCAGCGCTTGTGCCGTATCAGGGAGAATATCTCCTTTGCCTCCTCCTTCACGCCTTGTCCTCCTCCGGCTTTTGCCGATAGATGACTATCTTGCGGCCGATGCACTGGATGGGTTCCGCCTCCAGGGCCTGGCAGATGGTGTCGCACAGGTCCTTGGGGGGCTTGTCGCAGGTTTCCAGCACGGAGATCTTGATTAGCTCCCGCTTGTTCAGGGCGTTGTCCATGCCCGCCAGCATGTTGCCGGAAAGGCCCTCCTTGCCGATTTGAAAGATGGCGGGCAGGGTGTTGGCCTGCTTGCGAAGCTCCGCCCGTTGTTTTCCTGTCATATTGGTTCTCCTTTTTTATTCGATAAAGTCAAACTCCCACTCGCCCAGGCGAATGGTGTCTCCCTCCTTACAGCCGGCTTCCCGGAGGGCGGAAATCATGCCGGTCTTAATCAGCAGCTGCTGGAAGCGGCGCATGCTCACCTCGTTGTTGGGGTCCGTGGAATCCAGCAGCATGTCCACATCCCCGCCAGAAAGCACGAAGGCACCGTCGTCAGCCCGCTTTAGCGTAAAGCCCTTTTCGTAGCGAGGGCCAAGGTCCAGCTCCGTCTCCTCAAAGGTCAGCACCGGGGGCAGCATATCCAAGAGCTTGATCACCATATCCAGCATCTCTTCAAACCCCTCCCCCGTGGCGGCGGACACGGGGAACACGCTGTACCCCTCCTCCTCCAGGGCGGCCTTTATCTTCGGCAGGTTCTGCTGGGCCTCGGGAATGTCCATTTTGTTGGCAAGGACAATCTGGCTCAAATCCCCCAGGGCGGGAGAAAACTTGATAAGCTCGCTGTTGATTTTATAAAAATCCTCCAAGGGGTCCCGTCCCTCCATGCCGGAGGCATCCAGCACGTGGATAAGGAGCCTGGTCCGCTCGATGTGCCGCAAGAAGTCGTGCCCGAGACCCGCCCCCTCGGCGGCGCCTTCGATAAGGCCGGGGATGTCCGCCATGACGAAGCTGGTGCCCTTGTGTTCCGCCACGCCCAGATTGGGGGTCAGGGTGGTGAAATGATAGGCCGCAATCTTGGGCCGGGCGGCGGTGAGCACGGAGAGGATGGAGCTTTTGCCCACGGAGGGCAGGCCGATGATGCCCACATCTGCGATGGTCTTTAGCTCCAGCTCCAGCTCCCGTTCCTCGGTTTTGATGCCGGGCTGGGCAAACTGCGGCGCCTGCTTGGTGGGGGTAGCAAAGCGGGCGTTGCCCTTGCCGCCATGGCCCCCCTTGAGGACCGTCTTCTTCCGCTCCGGTTCGGACATATCCGCCAAAATGGCCCCGGTCTGCCTGTCCTTCACCACGGTGCCCACGGGAACATGGATGAGCATATCCTCCCCATCCTTGCCCCGCTTCATATCGATAAGGCCCTTGCCTCCGTTCTCCGCCCGGTAGAACCGCTGGAACCGAAAGGGCAGAAGGGTGTTGAGCCGGGGGTCCGCATAGAAGACCACGCTGCCGCCGTTGCCGCCGTCGCCGCCGCTGGGGCCGCCCTTCATGACGAACTTTTCCCTGTGGAAATGGGAGCAGCCGTCTCCCCCGTTGCCGGCTTTGACGACGATGCGTACTTTATCCAAAAAATCCATTTACTGTTCCCCTTATCATCTCGTTTAAACTACGTTCTTTTCTTTCTCTGGTTCCAAGCCAACGCCATAAAAAAGTAAAACAGGATACAAGAAGCCCAAACGATCCATGGCAGCATTCCCTGAAAGAGAAGGGATTCAAAGGGCCTCGGTATCACCACCGTCGATCTTCCATCCTCTCCGAGCCGATAGATGGATCCAAAGTGCATCGTATAGCAGGGGTCTCCATAATACCCAGGGACATTCTTCGCCGAGGCGAATATGGCGCTGGTCCTATGCGGAACCTTCTGCGTGATGACGTCCCATTGATCGTGCCCGATCTTATCTGTGTATTTTCCGTTCTCAAACACGAGGACCCACCCCTTGGCGGAATCCAGGTAGATCTTATCTTCATATTCATACAGCAACGCGCCGAAGTTTTTCAGGGCATACGCGTAGGCGTGAAGACACTTTCCGTCGGTGTCATAGACCTTCAGTAACCCTTTTTGGCCATACAAAACATATATCCGCTCGCCGTGCACATAACAATCCGTGACCGCCGTCACATATTGGCGGTCTTCTATGGGCGCGATCGGCTCCGATCCCGACAACAGAGCCTTGGCCCAGCGCGGCTGCGTGTTGCACAGAAAGAAAACCAGGCCGAACAACATGCCGAGGACGAAGGGTGTGACCGATATAAGCGTTTTTATCAACCCCTTTTTCAGCATTTCCCCTCCCCTCGCGTATAGAAGTCGCAAATTTGATTCAGCGTGCATTCGGCGCACTTGGGCCGCTGGGCGGAGCAAACCCGGCGACCGTGAAAGATAAGATAGTGGTGGGCATCGGTCCACTTTGCCTGAGGGATGTGGGCCATGAGCTGTTCCTCCGTCTTCTGCACGGTCCTGGCGTCACTTAGGCCGATGCGGTTGCTGACCCGGAACACATGGGTGTCCACGGCGATGGCGGGAATGCCAAAAGCGTTGCTCACCACCACATTGGCTGTCTTGCGGCCCACGCCGGGAAGACAAGTCAGGGTGTCCCTGTCCGGGGGAACCTGGCCATTATACTCGCTCACCAGGATTTGGCAAGTCTCTAAAATATGCTTCCCCTTCATGCGAAAGAAGCCGCAGGGGTGGATGATGGCAAGGAGCCGCTCCTCCCCCAGATTCAGCATCTTTTGCGGGGTGTTGGCGAGGGGGAAGAGCACCGAGGTGACCCGGTTGACCATCTTGTCCGTGCACTGGGCCGAGAGCATGACGGCGATGAGCAGCTCAAAGGGGCTCTCATAGTTCAGCTCCGGTCGAGGGTTGGGGTATAGCCCTGCCAGTATGGAAAGGACCTCTGCCCGCTTTTGTTCCGACAGAATCATTGGTGCATCCCGGCGTATTCCACGGCCATGGTGGCGGCCACGGCCCCGTCGGCACAGGCGGTGACCACCTGCCTGAGGGGGGTGTTACGCAGGTCCCCGGCGGCATAGACCCCGGGCACGCTGGTCTGCATCCGGGTATCGGTGAGGACAAAGCCGCCCTTATCCGTCTCCACCTTCCCTAAAACGAGCTCGTTCCTGGGCAGAATGCCCACGGCCACAAAGAGGCCGCTGACGGGGATTTCCCGCCGCGCGTGGGTGTTCACATCCTCCACGGTGATGCCGGTGAGCTTATCCTCCCCGGACAAATCCGCCACGGTGCTGCTGAGCACCAGCTCTACATTGTGAAGGCTCTTCACCTTCTCCACCAGAGTGGCGGCCGCCCGGAAGGAATCCCGGCGGTGAATCAGGTACACCTTGCTGCAGATGGCAGATAGATACATGGCATCGGACACGGCGGTGTCGCCCCCGCCCACGATGGCCACCTCCTTGCCCCGGTAGAAGTTGCCGTCGCAGGTGGCGCAGTAGCTGATGCCGGCGCCCACGAACCGGTCCTCCTCCGGGTGCCCGAGCTTGCGGGGGCTGGCGCCCATGGCAAGAATCAGGGCCTTGGCTTCAAATTCTTCCCCGTTGCAGGAGAAGGTCTTCGTTTGCTCCGAAAGCTGCAGGTCGCTGACGGGGCCATAGACTATCGGCAAATCAAACTCCGCCGCATGCTTTTCCAGGGCCGCCGCCAGGGCGTATCCGTCCGGACCGCCGGTAAGGCCCGGGTAGTTCTCCACCCGATGGGTCTTGACAATCTGGCCGCCGGGGAACAGCTCCTCAAACAGCTTTACCCTGGCCCCGCCCCGGGCGCAGTAAATCCCCGCTGCCAGGCCCGCCGGACCGCCGCCGATGATGGCTACATCCAATTTTTCCATAGTGTTTTCCTTCCCTTTCCGGTCCAAGCAAGACCCAGTTCTAACAGATGATTATATCCAATGTATCAGTCCTCGTCAATGAGGAAGCTGGGGCGGGAAAAGCTCACAAAATCCGTCTGCATGCGGATGAGCCGCCGCTCCGTAAAGGACCAGCAGCACCGGCCCGTAAGCCTGGTGAGCTGGCAGCCGTAGGCGCCGCCCACCCACTCGATGACCCGGCCCGCCCCGGCGTACAGCCCGATGTGGCCCTCAAAGCCCACCAGGTCTCCGGGGAGCAGGTCTTCCTTCCTTATGGCAGAAGAATAGGGAGCCTGCATCAGCTCCTTGGCCGTGGCATCAAAGCCCGCCTCCCAGAGGCCCAGCTTCCGCCACAGGCCCACGATGGCCCCGGAGCAGTCCGCCCCCGTAAGCCGCTCCCCCTTGGCGGCGGCGTGCTGGAGGGCCAAGAGCATCAGCTCCCGGCGACCGGCGGTGAAGAAGGCCGGCTTTTTTAGCGCCAGGGTTTCCACAGTCATGGCCGTGGGGTAAAACAGCTCCCCCTGTGAGCTAAACAGATTGGCCCCCCAGATGTACAGGCTCTTAGGATAGGGCAGCACCTTTTCCCCGTGGGGGTCGATGGCAAAGGGGAGCAGGGTTTGCACCAGCTGCCGCCGCAGAGGGCTGACTCCGCTTAAAGCCAAGAGCACCTGCTCGGCGGCATCATCGGCGGTGGCGGCGGGCACAGGGGGCGCCTGGGTCTTGGGGGTGGCCCGACCCAGAAAGCATTGTAACAGGAAGGCCGCGTCCTTTATGTCCACCTTGCCGCTGCCGTCCGCATCGAAGGCTTCATCAATTTCGCCACGGCTAAATAGCAGGCTCCCCACAATTTTGCTCGCATCCTTTACGGTCAAGCGCCCGTCCCCGTCCGCATCCCCCAGCAGGGCTTCCTGGGGATCGTTGCAGGTAAGGAGGGTCAGCAGGCTCCGGGTTTGGCCGTTGGGCTCTCCCGTCACCTCCAGGCCCCTGTCCTGCTGGAATTTGGATAGCCCCTCCCTATCCGGGGCATAGCATAGGGCAGATAGGGCGGCTATGATGCTCTTATCCATGGCGGCACCTCGCTTTTTCTTTGAGTATACCACAGGCCAGGGAAAAAGTCCCCTTGTATTTTCCAAAACGCCGTGATAGTATTCTTCCCGTGAAACAGACAAAATACAGCTTGATTCTATTGCTTTGCTCCCTGATTTGGGGCAGCGCCTTTGTGGCCCAGTCCGCCGCCATGGACCTGGGCATGAAACCCTATGCCTTCACCGCCGTGCGGATGCTGCTGGGGTCGGCGGTGCTGCTGCCGTTTGTGCTGCTAAGAAGGAAGAGTGCCCTGCCTGCCGCCAGAGCGGGCAAGAAGCGGCTGCTGCTCGCCGGCGGTGTTACGGGGATTACGGTGGCCCTGGCCTCCTGCCTGCAGCAGGCGGGGCTTCAATACACCACCGCCGGGAAGGGAGCTTTTTTGACCGCCCTGTATATCCTGCTGGTGCCCATTGTGGGGGCGCTGCTGTTCCACAAGAAGACCGGGGGACGGCTGTGGCTGTGCCTGATGCTTGGGGCGGTGGGGCTGTATCTGCTGTCGGTTACGGAGCAGCTCACCCTGGAAAAAGGGGACGCATTGATGATTCTCTGCGCCCTGGTGTTCACGTTCCAGATTCTGCTGGTGGACAAGTTCGCCCCGAAGTTTGATGCTCTGACGCTATGCTGTGTGGAGTTCTTCACCGCCGGGGTGCTGAGCCTTATCCCCATGGCCCTGTTTGAGGGCTGGGGGTTTGAGAACATCGGCCCGGCCGTTTTGTGCATCGTCTACTGCGGGGTGTTCTCCTGCGGCATCGCCTACTGGCTGCAAATCGTGGGCCAGCGGCACCTGCCTCCCGCCCTGGCTTCCCTGATTATGAGTTTTGAATCCGTCTTCGGCGCCCTGTTCGGGGCCCTGATTCTTCACGAGCGCATGAGCCCCCGGGAGCTGCTGGGCTGTGCCATCATCTTTCTGGCCCTGGTGCTTAGCCAGCTGCCCGAGAAGCAGCGGACCTAATCCCCGAACAATACCCCCCCAGGGGGGCTATATGTGTGGGTCCAGGGG
Source organism: Clostridia bacterium (assembly GCA_017451295.1). Lineage (GTDB taxonomy): Bacteria > Bacillota > Clostridia > Christensenellales > CAG-138 > RUG472. The sequence continues at coordinate 18,774 of JAFSPW010000066.1, read as the reverse complement.
GCAAAGCCCCCTTATGCGTGCCCAGGCACGCATTGTCTTTGACACACACTCTTTGTCCTTGTCCTTGTCTTTGTCTTTGTCCTTGTCTTTATCTTTGTCTTTATCTTTGTCTTTGTCCTTGTCTTTGTCTTTGTCTTTATCTTTGTCTTTGTGAGAAAATAGAATCAAAGTTTCTGTTTGCTCAATTATCATTCTATTTCCTCACGAAATAGAATCACTTTTTTCACAGTTTTCATCAGCGTGGGGCAAGCCCCTCCCCTACCGGGGGAAGGTTTTGGGTTGGCAAGCTCTCCCTCACCTTCCCCCTCATCCGTCGCCTACGGCGCCAGCTTCCCCTCAAGGGGAAGCCTTTCTCCCCCGCTGGGAAAAGAACAAAAATGGGGAGCCGGATGAACCAGCTCCCCTAAATAGATTCAAGTTACTTACGAATCATGATATACGTCACATTGATGGCCTTGTCGGCGGTGGTGATGTCCAGCGTCAGGCGGCCGCCAAAGACGGTGACGGCGGCGGTGCCGTAGTCGTCGGCCACATCAAAGTGGTGCAGGAGCTCCTGCTCGTTTTCCAGGCCCTGATAGGCATAGACATTGGGGTTGCGGGAGCAGCCCCAGGGATCCGCAAAGCCAATCTCCACCTCATAGGTCCCGTCCGGCAGCTCAAAGTCATAGCGCAGGTGCCGGGGGATGCCGCTTTCAAACTGGTTTTTGGTGTAGCGGTTGGTGTCCTCCTTGTAGGCGTTGGTCCGGTTTGCATTGGCTTCATAGCACCAGGTGTTGGCGGTGTAGAGCCCGGCGCTGATGGTGCTGCCGCCGTACTGGTCAAAGCCATCGTCCACCAGCCCCCAGGCATAGCCCGTCACCGGGTCGATGCCATAGAGCTGCTCGGTGATGCTGTTATACTGGCCCCGGACCTCCCCCTTGGGCAGCTCCGTCGGGGTGTGGCTGCCGCAGTTGACGAAGTAGAGCAAATCCTCGTCCAGTTCCTCCTCCACCTCCGGCCGCACAAAGTCGAGGGCATAGTCCCGATAGGTCAGCTGGTCGTCGGCATAGACCCGAAGCGCATACCCCGTGTGCCGTTCCTCATGGATGGGGAAGGCAAGGGGCCCATCGGCGTTCTTGATGGCCCCGTTCACGGTGAGATAGGCATAGGCCCCGGGCAGGGTGAAGGTGAGGGACAGCTCCTTGGCCCCCTCCGGCACCGTCACCTCAAAGCGGGCAGGGGCGTCGGTATAGGTTATCTTTGCCTCCTCACAGGCGGCCGATACAGCGGTGTCCCTAGACAAATGCTTCATGGTGTATACAAACCCACGCACGGCGGCGGAGTCCCCCTCCTTGCCGGCAAAGGCTATCCACAGCCGCCCGTCCCGGGCCTGTTGCACCGCCTCCTGGGGCAGGGGAATCACCACATCCTGCTCCTGTGTGCCGGACAGGGAGAGGACCGTATCATAGACCACCATCTCCCCGGCGGTAACCACCAGGGCCTTGCCGTTATCCTCCGGGCTGAGGGTGATAAGCAAATCCGTCCCCTCCTCGTCCACGGCCATGGAGTAGGCAAAGCTGCCCCCGGCCAAGGCATAGCGGCGGGTGCCCTGGTCCGTGATGCCCACGGAACCGGTCCCGGTCTCCTGCATGTTGTGGAGGGCGTCGCTCTCATACTGGCCGTAGCCGGGCTGGATTACGTCAAGACGCATCTTCTCCATGCGGGCGGCGGCCTTGTCCCGAAGGACCTGGGCATCGCTTAGGGCGGAGGTATCGTCGCTAAAGCGGAGGTACAGGGCGTACCGCTGCTGGTACTGGCGGTAGTGGGGGGTGTAGGTAAGCTGGGCATCGGTGCCCGTCAGGGTGAAGGATAGCTCGGGGCCCTCGTTTCTGATGAGGTGCTGTGAAAGGTTCTCCATGAAATCTGCCACGGTCCCCTCCAGCACCGTGACCTGCTCGCTGCCGCTGGGCAGATAGGCCTTGTCGAGAATCTTGGTCTTGGGGATGTACACATCCACCCCGTCCACCGAGGTGGTCATGCTGCTGCTCCCCAGGGGGGCGGACAGGACCACGGGGCCATAGGCAAAGGCGAAGGTGTTCTCTCCATCGGGCAGGTTCAGCGCGCGGACCCCCATGGGAAGGGTCAGGGTGACGATATCCTTGTCCCTGAGCCCCTGAATTAGGGCAAAGCTGCCGTTCACGGTGTCATAGGCATAGGGTGCCCCGTTGACGGTTATCGATGCCGGAGCCATGAGCCAACCCGGCAGCCGCAGCAGCAGCCCGCCGGGCAGGTCCCCGGTGAGGGTGAAGGTGACCGTGTCCCCCACGGGAATGGTGCTTTGCTGGCTAAGGGTCATCCCCTCCCAGGTTAGGGTCGAGGAATAGTACTGGGCCACGACAAGGTCGTTCCCCTTGCGGTAATAGAAGCTCTCCCCCAGTTTGGTGAAGTTCTCCATGCCCGTGCCCGTGCAGCACCAGAAGCTGTTCTCGGGGCTGCCGTAGACCTTGAAGTAGCCGGAGGCCATGGGCTGCCAGTAGGTGGTCATGCCCGTGTCCGGGTTCTGGGAGGAGAGGATGGAGTTGGTGAAGGTGTTCTCGTACCAGTCTAAATAGCGGTTGTCCCCCGTGAGCAGGAACAGCGCCTTGGTCATCTTCAGCATGTTGTAGGCGTTGCAGGTCTCGCAGTTGGCGTATGTCCGCTCCCCGTCCAGCACGTCGTCCCGGCCAAAGTGCTCCCACTCGGAGTTGCCCCCGGTGATGTAGGTGTGGTGCTCTGTCACAAGGTCATAGAAGGCGGTGACATAGCTTAGGTACTCCCCGTTCTCCTCCGGGTCCACCAGATACGCCTTCAAGGCACCCAGGAACTTGGGGATGGTGGTGTTGGCGTGCAGGTCGTTCAAAACATCGTCCCCGGGCTGGGCGTTCTTCACCCGTTCAAAGAGGGACACCTGGTCAAACATATGGGCGGCGGTTTTGTACTCCGGCTTCCCGGTGAGCAGATATAGATCGTACAGGGCATCGTTCATGCCGCCGTACTCGATGGCAAGGACCGTCCGCTGGGTCTTCTCCGACCAGGTGCTGACCCGATGATAGACCCAGTCCCCCAGGCGGTCAGCTACGGCAAGGGCCAGGGCGGCCACGGGCTCGGCCTCTGCCTCCGTCATAGCGGCGGCGGCGTTGAGTCCCGCCAGAATCTTGTGCATGGTGTACCAGGGCACCCAGGCCTGGGTGAAGATGTTGGTCCGGTTCACCTCCACATTGTCAAACTGCACTTCCACGTTGCCCTTGTCCGCCACCGTGGCCCCGAAGACAAAGCCCGTGCCCAGGGCCTCCTGGCACTCGTTCAGCCCTTCCACCAGCTCTGAAATCTGTTGCAGCAGGGCGGATTTTTGCTCCGCCGTGGCATCGCCGCTTTCATAGGCCTGCACGAGAGCCGTCATATAGTGGCCCATGGTGTGGCCGCCGATGAGGGAATTTTCCCAGCCCGAATACCGCCGCTGGCCGTTGGGGATACCGGCGGTCTCATAGAACCCGGCGAGCATTCGGCCCGTGTCGAGGCTAAGAAGATAGCTAACCTCCTTAGAAAAGGCGTTCGTCAGATACCCATCCTCCACGGTCACCGCCCCGGGGGCAAAGGCGCTCAGCCCCTGTAAGTCCATTTGAATCTCCTTTCCTTCCACCGCTGCTTCCCCTTGGGGGGCACCAACTGCCGCTGACGGTGCCGACTCCGGCGTCGACGCCTCTAGTGCAGCGGGGGTACAGGCAGCCAACAGTAACAGGGCCAAACAGCCAGCCAGACAACGGTGTACTTTCATACAAACCTCCCAGGATATAATATACGAGTATACCAGCCCTTTCCCAAAAGCGCAATGCCGACAAGGGGAAGTTTGGCCCGCGGCGGCAGCATTTTACCTGGCGAGCAGCCTTCTGCCTCACCCAAGGCAAGTTGCTTCCCCTTCCGTCATTTTGACCAGAGGTCAAAATGCCACCTCCCCAGCTGCACCCAAGGAGAGGGGCCGCCCCTTCCGTCATTTTGCCCAGAGGGCAAAATGCCACCTCCCCCATTCCCTCCGGGAACGGTGGAGGCAAGGATGTTCCAAAAGCCTTCCCCTTGAGGGGAAGGTGGCACGGCGAAGCCGTGCCGGATGAGGTGGCATAATAAAAGCCCGGGGCCGTGAGGCACCCGGGCATTCCTTCATGGAGCGGAGCGAGAAATCATGGCGCAGCCAATTCATGGGCGGCAGCCCAATTCATGGCGTAAGCCTCTTGCCTCCACCGTTGCGTAGCAATGGGGGAGGCAAGAACACTCCGCAACGGTGGAGGCAAGAAAAGAGAGAGCCACCGGTGCAGCTCCCCCAAATAGCCTACATATGTTTCTCTTTTTGCGGCGCTTTTTGTCCTTGGCCGGGGATTATAGGTCCCTGAGCAGGGCGGCGACGGCTTCCCGGGTGGTGGCCCAACTCGTGCAGATGCGATAGACGGCCTTGCTTTCGTCGATGTCCATCCAATGGGAGAAGGTGTATTTGTCGCTGAGGGCGGCCACGGTCTTCTTTTCGAGGATGGGGAACTGCTGGTTGGTGTAGGAATCAAAATAGAGCTCCACGCCCCTGTCCATAAGGGCGGTGCGGATAGAGAGGGCCAGGTCCACGGCGTTCTTGGCAAGGCGGGTATAGAGACTGTCGGTAAAGAGGGTTTCAAACTGGATACCGAGCAGCCGGCCCTTGGCAAGCATCCCTCCCTGGCGCTTGATCATATAGCGAAAGTCACGGGAGATGGCCGGGGCGTTGATGACCAGGGCTTCCCCAAACAGCGCCCCCACCTTGGTGCCGCCGATATAGAAGGCATCCGTCAGGCGGGCGATGTCCGGCAGGGTCACATCGCTCTGGGGGGACACCAGACCATAGCCCAAGCGGGCGCCGTCCAGATACAGATACAGGCCGTGGTGGTCGCACACCTGGCGCAGGGCCTGGAGCTCCTTTAGGCTATAGAGCAAGCCCCCCTCCGTGGGGTGGGAGATATAGACCATGGCGGGCTGCACCTCATGCTCGTGGTCCGCATCCTGCCAATGGGCACGGACCAGGGCATCCACCGCCTCTGCACGGACCTTCCCCTCCTCGTCCTCCAGGGTGATGACCTTGTGCCCCGTGGCCTCCACGGCGCCGGATTCATGGACGGCAATATGGCCGGACTGGGCGGCGATGACCCCCTGATAGGGCCGCAGGGCGGCGGCAATCAGGGTTTGGTTGGTTTGGGTGCCGCCCACCAGAAAGTGAACGTCGGCTCCGGGCTTGCAGCAAGCCTGAGCGATGAGCTCCCGGGCGTGGGCGCAATGGGGGTCCATGCCATAGCCGGGGTTCTGTTCGAGATTGGTTGCAGTCAGGGCCGCCAGAATCTCCGGGCAAGCCCCTTCGTCGTAATCACAGGCAAAGCGAATCATAGTATACTCCTTAAAATCGTGTTCCATTCCGTGAGGGCATCCAGCAGGAGCACCGGCTCCTGATGCCCCTGAATCAGCCACCGGGCGGGGCTAAGCTGCATCCGCTGAATCCAGGAGGACAGGCGGGCCGGGTCGTATGCCCGATCGAGCTCATAGAAGTCCTCATACCCAGCATCCCCGATGATGAGCGCCTCCCCCGCATCCACCAGCAGGGCATCCCGGCTGTGGGGGGAGTCGCAGGTGAAGAGGCGGATCAGCATGTCCCCCAAATCGAGCTCCATAGCCCCCTCCAGGGTGACGGCAGGGACCTGTACCCGGATGTCCTCCGGGTGGGGGTACTCCTTGAGCATATGCTCATGGCAGAAGGGAATGTCCTCGTGGGTGAGCAGCCGCTGCTCCATGGCCGCCTCTGTCCATTGCCAGCGGCGTACCTCCATCAGCTTCTGGGCGGTCTTCTGGCTGCACAGGGTCTGCCCCGCCACGGCGCACAGGCCGAAGCTGTGGTCCCAATGCCAATGGGTCAGCACCGTGAGGGTGGGCAGGGGCAAGCCTGCCGCCCTGAGCGCCCCATAGAACGCGTTCACATGGGCGGGGCTGCTGCCGGCATCCACGGCTATGGACAGCTCCCTGCCCCGAATATAGGTTAGCACGGGCCTATCCCGCTCCTCCTCGTGGGGCAGATACCAGACCTGTTCCGTCAATTGCTGCAGCATGGGCAGTCCTCCTTTTGGGCACACATTCTATACTTCCCGGGGCTATCGGTCAAGGGTTTTTTCCCTTACCAGAGCCAAAGAATATACCGCAGGAACCAGAGGCGATACCAGGGCAGATTTTTTGTTAGCTCCCGGCGAGCCCCAAACACGAAGGCAGCCATGTCCCCTGCCTGCTTCGGCCCCATCGCATGGCGGGAGAAGGCGGCTTCCTGGGCAAGGGCGGTGGCCTCGGGCGGCAGGGTGGCCCCGTGTTGAACCAGCTGCAGCAGCTCCCCATAGGCATAGAGCAGGGCGGACCGGGCGGGGGTCTCCTTCATCCTTTGTTCGCGGCGGCGGCAAATCAGGCGCCGAAGATACCAGCCGCCAGCTGCCAGCAGGGGCAAGAGCAGCAGCCACAGCCAGCTTAGGCGCCGCTGCTTGTTCTGCTCCTCCGGCTCCTCTAAAGGCGGCGGCTCCTTGGAAGGCTCCGGCTCGGGGCTGGGGGTCACGGCCCCCTCCCCTTCCCTATGCTCCGGGGTAGGTTCCGGGGAAGGCTCCGGCGTGGGTTCCGCCGTGGGCTCCTCGGTGGGCGACTCGGTAGGCGCCTCGGTCAAGGGGGCATCCGGGGCCGGGGTGGGGGTTTGGGTAGGCTCCGGGGTGTTGGGCTGGTCCCCCTGCGAATCGGCGGCGGGGGCCGGGTCGTCCAGACCCGCATCGTTGCCGCCGGTGGCCTCCACCGGCACCCAGCCCCAACCGTTGACATACACCTCCACCCAGGCGTGGGCGTTCTTGTCCGTGACCTTTGTCCAGGTCCTCGCCTCGGGGACGGTGAGGGCATAGCCGGTGACGAACCGGGCCGGAACCTCCATGGCCTGGAGCAGGGCGCAGAGGGCGCTGGCGTAGTGAACGCAATAGCCCCGGTGGCTCTTTGTCAAAAAGTAGAGAACGAAATCCTCGTTTGCCGGGAAGGCGCCGGGCTCCAAATCATAGGTGGCCTGGGACTGGATGATGGCGGTCAGAGCCTGAGCTAAGGAGAGGGGGTCCGACGGGTCCGGCAGGTCATAGCCTTGCAGAAAGGACAGCAGGGCCAGCCTTGTTTTGGCGGGGAGGCTCGTATAGGTCTGCTGGGCCCACTCACTGTAGGCGGCGGCTGCGGCTCCCTCCTGCCGGGGGCTAAGGTAGCCGGGCAGTTCACGGCGTATCCAGCCGTAGTTGCTGGGGGCATCCCGGCGCTGGATGTAGTTTTCCCGGACCTCGCCGGTTGAGTCCGTCTTCACGAGGGCATAGGGGGAATAGAGCAGAACGGAATCGGCGTTACGAATGGCCACGCCGCTTTCCTGGGGAGGCAGGTTGCCGCCCAGGGTATAGAGGGATTCCCCCTGGGGGTACTCCCCGGTGATGGACCAATAGCGGCCGTCGTAGCCGCCGTATGAGATGCCCCTAAGATACAGGCGGCCGGTCACATCGGCCCGGACCTCAAAGACCTGTTCCCCGGTGGACTTGCGCTCCCCCTCCCGGGAAAGGTCCTCCCGCTGGCTGATGTCGCGGGTGAAGGTACGGCTGGCTCGCTCCCACCAGGTGGCGGCCTGGGTCTGCAGCTGCTCGATGCGCTTCTGGGTGTCCTGGGGGGTATAGTTCTCCTGGGGGAAGATACGCATGAGGGCCAGCAGTCCCAGCAGCAGCACGCCCAGGGCCAGGAGGCTGATGGAGCCTACCCCCTCCCCCTGATGCAGGCGAAGGCCGCCGGTGATGAGCACGGCGCCATAGTACAGGCACAGCAGCACCCCGGTCCAGGGGGCGGGCTGCATATCCACATATAATAAGGAAAGGGCCACCAGGGGCATGGGCACCAGCAGGGGCAAAAACAGGCTTTCCCCGGAGATGAGACCCCAGGCCATGAGCAGGCTCAGGGCCACCATGAGTGCCCCGAGGAAAAAGCCGATGAAGCTCGCATAGCTGGCGGCATCGGAGACAACATCGGCGGGGGCGGGAATGAAGCTGACGGTTTGGGACAGGGCCCCCTGAACGGTGCTCAGGGCCAGCAGGGCGCCGCTATAGAGCATGCGCCAACGGAAGATGCTGATGAGGATGACCGTGACGCCAAAGGGCAGCAGCATATAGACCCCCAGCTCCGGCAGGGCAAAGAGCAGGGTCATAAAGCCGCTGATGATGAGGGCGCAGATGATAACCGCCCGCAGATGATAGGGCAAATGATAGGCGGTGACCAGGCACATGGGGGCGCCCAGCGTGCCGCAAAACAGCAGCAGCCAGTTGCCAAGCAGCCGCAGCACGGACAGGCGTTTGCTCATGCCGTGGCCTCCTTCCTCTTCGGGCGGATGGCATAGACCAGCTCGTTGGGCTTGTTCCTGTCCACGGGGCCATGGGTGCCGTCGGGCGGGGTGCAAAGAATCTTCAACAGGCACTCGTCGAGGCTGTTTTTGTCCCGGACGAAGCTCTCCCGATGGGCGCCGAAGCACACCCGATGGGGGATGCCCTTTTGTATAAGGTCCAGGGAGAGGAAGTTCAGCTGGTCCAGCTGGCTTTCCAGAGCCGCCTGCCCCTTGGCCGGGGTGATGGACAGGGTGACCTGCTTGCGCTTCATCAGCTGAGGCTCGCGGACGATGGGCTCGTCCAGCTTGCTCGTTAGCTTCCAATGGATGGCGTTTAGGGGGTCTCCCTGGCGATAGGGCCGCAACTCATGCTCCTCGGAATAGCCGCCGCCGGGCTTGGGACGAAGCTGCAGGGCGGAGTCCTGGCTAAGCTCCGGCGCCGGACGGGGCTCCTGCTTTTGGGGCAGGATGGTATAGGTGGCCGGGTCCGTCTTTTGAATGGGGAAGGCAAGGATGCCCAGATAGTCCCAGACCCAGGCCCGTTCGATGCGGCAGGTGATGACCCCGCAGCGGTGGCTGGGCAGGGGCAGGGTTTGCTCCTCTTGGCGAACGCCCCAATAGACCTGCTTTTGCCGGGGGAGTTTTTCCCCGGTGAACCTATTCTCCCCGGAGAAGGTGAAGGACAGGCACCCCACGGGCAGGGGGCTGCGGCTGTTTACCAGGAGCCGGGCGGCGGCCTTCTCCCCCCGTTGGCAGGTGCCGGAGGCGAAGAGCCGGATGCGGACCCGGAGCATGACCGGCAGGCTGATGAGCAACGAGAAAACCGGCAGCAGCAGCAAAAACAGCAGTACGATATAGGAAAGGTACTGCCCATAGAGCGTATGGAACACCAGCCCGAACAGCAGGGCGGTGACATATACGAGCCGCCGGCTGCCCATGCTATTTGGCGGCGGGGGCGGGGGTGGACTTGAGAATCTCCTCCACCAGGGCAAAAGCCTTCCTGCCCGCCGCCTCGGCATCGGGCGTGAGCAGCAGGCGGTGGGTGACGGTGGCCGGGTAGATGAGCTTTACATCCCCGGGCAGCACATAGTCCCGGCCCTGGACCCAGGCGGCGGCCTTCGCCATGGCGGTGATGGCCAGGGAGGCCCGGGGGCTGGCCCCCTGCAAGATGGAGGGGTTGGTTCTGGTGGCGGTGTTCAGGCGAATGATATAGTCTAAAATCTTTCCGTCCACATAGGTCTTGTCCACCTCCTGGCGCATCTGGGCCATGCCGCCCTTGTCCGCCACGGAGTTTACCGTGTCCAAGGGATTGCCGGCCTGCTTGCGGGAGAGCATCTCCTTCTCGTCGGCAGGCTTGGGATAGCCCAGGGACAGGCGGACCATGAACCGGTCCATCTGGGAGTCCGGCAGCAGCTGGGTGCCGGAAGCCCCCACCGGGTTCTGGGTGGCGATGACCACAAAGGGATCGGGCACGGGATGGGTGACCCCGTCCACGGTGACGGTCCGCTCCTCCATGGCCTCCAGCAGGGCGCTTTGGGTCCGGCTGGTGGCCCGGTTCAATTCGTCCGCCAGGAACAGGTTGCAGAGGATGGCCCCGTCCTTATACTCCATGGCCCCGGTGGCCTTGTTGTAGACCGTGAAGCCCACGATGTCGCTGGGGAGCACGTCCGGGGTGAACTGGACCCGGTTGTATTGTAGGTGCAGGGCCTTGGAGAAGGCCAGGGCCATGGTGGTCTTCCCCACCCCGGGGATGTCCTCCAGCAGGATATGTCCCCCCGCCAGAATGGCCAGCAGGGCCATGATGAGCACGTTGTCCTTGCCCACCACGGCTTTTTTCACTTCGTCCAGGATGCCTTTCGGGTCGTTCATGGAATGTTCTCCTTGTAGTAAATCATAGCAATGCGTATATATTATACTGGGTTTTGTCACCGAATTGCAACATGAGGGTAAAATTAGCGTAAACCTTGAAAGAAGGAACAAAATATGCTACCCTTGGGGCAAGAAACAGGAAAGGCGGAATGTGTATGCAAGCCGTAATTTTTAAGGAAAAGGGGCAGATGGCTCTGGTGGAGAAGCCGGAACCCGGGCTCATAGACGAAAAGGATGCCATCGTGCGCGTGACGCTAAGCTCCATCTGCCAAAGCGACATCCACATTAAGCACGGCAACGTGCCAAGGGCGGTGCCGGGCGTGACCGTGGGGCATGAGTTCGTGGGCGTGGTGGAGCAGGTGGGCAGCGGTGTCCAAAAGCTCCGGCCCGGTATGCGCGTGGCGGCCAACGTGGAGACCTTCTGCGGGGAGTGCTTCTTCTGCAAGCGGGGGTTTGTGAACAACTGCACCCATCAACACGGGGGCTGGGCCCTGGGCTGCCGCATCGACGGAGGCCAGGCGCCGCTCGTACGTGTGCCCTTTGCGGACAACGGCCTCACCCCCATCCCCGAGGGCATCAGCGACGAAAAGGCCCTGTTCACCGGGGATATTCTGGCGACGGGATACTGGGCGGCTGGCCTGGGGGAGATTTCTCCGGCGGACACGGTGGCCGTCATCGGCGCCGGACCCACGGGCATGTGCACGCTGATGAGCTGTCGGCTCTATAGCCCGGGGCTGCTGATTGCCATCGACACCAATGAGGATAGACTGAAGCTGGCCAAAGAAAAGGGCCTGGCGGATGTGACACTAAATCCCCTCACCCAAGACGTGGAGCAAGAGGTGAAGGCGCTGACACAGGGCCGAGGGGCGGACACGGTCATGGTGGTGGCCGGGGCCAAGGGCACCTTTGAGCTTGCCTGGCGCATTGCCCGACCCAATGCGGTGGTGTGCGTGGTGGCCCTGTACGACGAACCCCAAATCCTCCCCCTGCCGGATATGTACGGAAAGAACCTGACCTTCAAGACCGGGGGCGTGGACGGGAACAAGTGCGAACAGATACTAAAGCTTATCGAGATGGGACGGCTGGACCCCAGCTTCCTTATCACCCATCGGTATGGACTCAAGGACGCCATGGCGGCCTATGACCTGTTTGAAAAGAAGGAGGATGGAGTGATCAAGGTCGCTCTGGTGCCCTGAGATGAAAACGCTGTTATTCGTAGATTGCTGTATTCGCAGGGACCATTCCCGCACGGGTATGCTGGCAACGGCCTTTTTGGAGCATCTGCCCGAGGGCTGGCAGGTGGAGCGGCTGTGCCTGATGGACGAACCGCTGCAGCCCTTGATGGAGGGCGGCTTTTTGCAGCGGGAGGCGCTGCTAAAAGCCGGGGACCTGCACCACCGCCGGTTCGACTATGCCTGGCAGTTCCAGCGGGCGGACGCCATTTTGATTGCGGCCCCATTCTATGACCTGTCCATTCCGGCGCTGCTAAAGGTGTATATCGAGAACGTGTCCGTGGACGGCATCACGTTCACCTGTGACGAAAGGGGGCTCCACGGCAACTGCCGGGGAGAGAAGATGATCTTTGTCACCAGCCGGGGCGGGTTCTATGAGGGCAGCCCGGAAGAGATGGGCTCCCGATACATGGAGGCCATGTGCCGGTTCTTCGGCACGGGAGAGTATACCTGCATCGCCGCCGACGGGGTGGACATTGACCCCCGGCAAACTCCGGCTATCCTTCAAGAGGCAATAGAAAAGGCCGCAAAAGCGGCCAAAGGGCTATAAACCCACAAGGCTGTCAGGGAGGATGGCAGAAGCCGTTTTCTTTGGCTCGAGCTATAGTAAGCTATGCGACAGAGCCAAAAAAACGGCTAATTTGCGGCATACTATAAAAGCAAAGGACGGCGTGCCCGTCCTTTGTTCCTATCGTAATATCAGATTATATTTGCCGCAAATGGTCTGCCGCCTCTTATGACGGCCTTACTCCTCCTCCGGGGGCAGCTCGTCATACTCGGTCTCCTTCGGAATCTCCGCTACGGCGGGGATTTTTTCTTCGGTCTGGTCTTGCTCATCCGCGGGCAGTTCCTCCGGGGGGAACCAGTAGTTGAAATAGCTGCTGCCCGCAAGCCCCAGGAACAGGAGGGCTTCCCGGGTGGGATAGTCCACAAAAAAGGGGGAATCCTCATCGATGACCCACTTGCCGTCGGACCGGCGGGACTTGAGCTCGGCAGAATAGACGGTGCCCTTATCGTAGGTGCCGTAGCCGATGACCTTGGAAAGGTCCCTGGTCTCCCGGCGGACACAGGCGGTCCGGCCGACGAAGTTGGTCATGTTCCCCTCGATGGTCACCAGGGTGCCCACACCGGTCTGCTCGTCAATCAAGACCTCCTCCACGACGCCCACATGGTTGGGGGTGTGCCTGTCCTCATCCATGCAGATGAAGACCAGGTCCCCGGGCTGGGGGATATAGTTGTTCCACTCCCGCCAATAGCCCGCCTCCCGCAGCTTTTGCATGTGCCGGTGGCAGCTGCTTTCCACGGGATAATCCTCCCCGGCGCAGCCATAGGAGGCGCAGAAGGACACGAACATATCGCACCACTCCCCAAAGGGATGGTGAAGCCACTCCCCATAGCGGGTGTATTTGCGGACGGTGCCGTCCTCATCGGTGCGGGTGAAGCGGGGGTCGGCAGAGTAGCCAATCTGGGACTGGGCCACGCGCAGCACATCCTCCCGGATGATGCCGGAAAAGTCCATGAGCAGGGCCGGATACTCCTCCTCCCAGAAGGCCAGGGACCGCTCGTACTCCGGTCCATCCGTAGGCTCCGGCTCCTCCTCCCAGGCATAGACCGTGGGTTGAGGGGTGGGCTGCACGGCAGCTTCCGGGGTAGCCTCGGCGGTAGCGGCGGGCGTGGGGTCCGTCTCCTTTTCAGGCTCCGAAGAAGAATCGGCAGACGGGGCGGCCGAAGCGGAAGGCTCCGGGGTGGCCGAGGGCTGAGCAGGCGTTGGCGTTGGTGAAGCCTGAACCTCCGGCGCAGGCGAAGGCGCAGGGGTCCCCTCCCCCTCCTCAGCGCGGGCTGCGGGCAAGAAGACGGTCAGGGTCAGCAATACGCACAGCAGCATGGACACGGCTTTTTTCATGTTGACCCTCCTTTCTTGCCCTTGGGGACAGTAGTATTACTATATCTTGTATCACATCCGGGGGGGGACTGTCAATATATCCCCCAGGATTCGGCTTATTTTTCCAGGGCCTCGCGGCACTCTTGAAGCCTGCGGATGATTTCAATGTGCTGGGGACAGACCGTCTCACACTGGCCGCAGGCGATGCAGGCATCCGCCACGTTTCCCTTTTGATTGAGCTCCTCATATGCCTTGCCGGCAGCCTCCAACTGCCCGTTCCCCAGGCGCAGGTTCATGGCGGCGAAGATGTCCGGAATGGGGATGGACATGGGGCAGCCCTTGGTGCAATAGCTGCAGGCGGTGCAGGGGATGGTGTTGGCCTTGCCCAGAATCTCCTGTGCCTGGCGGATGGCGGCCTGCTCCTTCTCGTCAAAGGGAACAAAGCCCTTCATATAGGAGAGGTTATCCTCCATCTGCTCCATGTTGGACATGCCGGAGAGCACCGACAGTATTCCCTCCAAGGAGGCCACGAAGCCGATGGCCCAGGCCGCCGGGGATCGACCGGGAGCCACCTGATCAAATATTTTTTTGATTTCCCGGGGAGGATTCGCCAGGCGTCCCCCCTTCACCGGCTCCATGACGGTGATGTATTTACCGTGCTTACGAGCCACCTCATAGTTTTTGCGAGAGGTGACTTCCGGGTTCTCCCAGTCGGCATAGTTGATTTGAAGCTGGACAAATTCCGTTTCCGGATGGTCTGTCAGCAGCTTATCCAGCAGCTCCGGCCCATCGTGGAAGGAAAAGCCCACATGGCGAATGCGGCCCAGCTCCTTTTGCCTGAGGGCAAAGTCCCACAGGTCATTGTTTTCATAGGTGCGGTAATTGCCCTCCATCAGGGTGTGCAGCAGATAGTAATCCACATATTCCGTGCCCAACCGCTTCAAGCTGGTAAAAAACTGCTCCTCCCCATCCTTTCTGCTTTTAGTGGCGGGGCCATAGAGCTTGGTGGCCAGGGTGTAGCTCTCCCGGGGGTAGCGATCCACCAGGGCCTTCTTGGTGGCGGCTTCGGAGCCGGTATAGACATAGGCGGTGTCAAAATAGGTGAAGCCCGCCTCCAAAAAGGCATCCACCATCCGGCTGGTCTGCTTCACATCGATGACCAGTCCCTTCTTTGGCAGCCGCATCAAACCAAAGCCCAGCTTGCCTGTGTTCTCCATGGGTATACTCATGCCCACACCTCCTGCGATTTTATATACAATAGAATAGTCTTCGGGGGCCGGACTGTCAAGAAAAAGCTATTGACAAGGCATACTATGCGTTGTATAGTATTGTGCGAAAGGAGGTATGTCATGGACGTGCAATTGAAGCGAGGGCTGTTGGACGTGTGCGTGTTGGCGGCGGTACAGACAGGACCCTCCTATGGATACCAGATTATAAAGGACATGCAGCCCTATGTGGACATCAGCGAGTCCACCCTCTACCCCATCCTGCGGCGGTTGGAGGAGGGGCGGTTGGTGAGCGTGAGGAGTGCGGCGCATAACGGCCGCCTGCGAAAGTATTACAGCATCACCCCGGCGGGGCAGCAGCGCATAGAGGAGTTTAAGGGGGACTGGCTTCAGCTGGAGGCCATGCACCGCTTCATAACAAAGGAGGGAGACCATGAATAAGCAGGCGTTTTTGGAGGAGCTGAAGGGGCGGCTGGGGAACTTCCCCGCCGAGACGGTGCAAAAGACCTATGAATACTATGCCGAACTCATAGACGATGCCATGGAGGAAGGGCTTAGCGAGCAGGAGGCCGTGGCCAGGCTCGGGAGCCTGGACGACATCGTGGCCTCGGTGCTGGAGACCACGCCCCTGCCCCGGCTCATCGAGACTCGGGTAAAGGAGAAGCGACGGCGCATGAGCGCCTGGGAGGTGGTGCTGCTGGTGCTGGGAGCGCCGGTGTGGCTGCCGCTGCTGCTGGCCCTGGGGGCGGTGGCGCTCTCGCTGGTGGCGTGCCTCGTTGCGGTGGACATCAGCATTTGGGCGGCGGCTCTCGCTGTGCCCCTGTGCGGGGTGCTGTTCATGGGGGCTGGCCTGTTCGCGGCGGGTCTTGAACTGGGGCTGCGGGCGGTATACTTTGGCGGGGGTCTTGCGGTGCTGGGTCTTGGCGTGGGGGCGGTGCTGCTGGCGGTGCTCCTTAGCCAGGGATTTGTGAAGCTGTGCCGTTGGATAGGCCGAAGCATAAAGAACCTGTTCGTTAAAAAGGGAGGGAAATAAGATGAAAAAGACGGCCATTGCGCTGCTGATTGCCTTTATCTGCGTGGTGCTGGGGGCAGCCATCTGTGTTGGTGGGCTGGCGAATCTGGGCTTTGATTTTAGCCGCCTGGATACCACGAAGTATGTTTCTACGGAATATGCCTTTGAGGGCACCGTGGATGAAATCGACCTTACCCTCTATACGACGGATGCCCAAATCGTCCCCGCCAGGGATGGAGTATGCCGGGTGGCGGTATTGGAGGAGGAGGACTACCCCCACACCGTGACCCTGGAAGGGGGACAGCTGAGCATTCAGGGCAGCGAGCGGCGGCGACCCTGGTCCTTTGGGATTCGCATGCAATACGCCCTGGTGACGGTGTATCTGCCGGAGGAAAGCTATCATAGGTTGGAGGCCCAGACGGCCAGCGGCGATCTGCTGGTGGACGGCAATTTCTCCTTTGAGACCGCCGAGCTGGAAGCCGCCACCGGGGATGTGACCTGGCGCCATGCCGGTACGGAGGATTTGGAGATTGCCATCGCCACGGGGGATGTGGTGGTGGCGGACTGCGCCCCGGGCGCTCTGCAGATTGCCGCCGCCACGGGGGATGTGAGCATCAGCGAAGTCATCACCCCGGGGGATATGCGGTGCCATGTGAGCACAGGAGACATTCTCTTAAACCGGGTGGACGGGAAAAACATCTATCTTGAAGGCACCACCGGGGACATTTCCGGCAGCATCCTGACCCCCAAAGCCTTCCACGGGGAGGCCACCACCGGCAGCGTAAGCGTTCCCTCCACAGAGGCGGAGGGCGTTTGCCGGGTCAAAACCACCACGGGCGACATCAAGCTGTGGCTAAGCGAGGAGTAAGCCCCCGCCCAAGCAGCAGGGCAAAAGGTATATCTGATTGTATCGGTAAAAAACGGCGGCGGGGTTAGCCCGTCGCCTTGCTTTGTGTATGGGATATGCCGGCCTGGATGGCGCCGCAGGGGCAGGCATCGAGGCACTTGCCGCAGCGGATGCACTCCGGGCTGTTGGGGGCATGGGGCACGTCTATGCCCATGGGGCAGGCCCGTTGGCACTTGCCGCAATGGATGCAGGCTGCGTTGACCTGCATGCGATAGAAGCCCACGCCGTTGAACAGGCCGTAGAAGGCGCCCAGGGGGCAAAGGTATTTGCAGAAGGGGCGTTCCACCAGCAGGCTTATGAGCAGCACGACCGCCAGCAAGCCCAGCTTCACCCAAAATAGCGGCCCACGAAGGGCGGCCAGGCGGGCATCGAGCAGCGTTAGGGGCAGGCCCGCTTCCAGCAGGCCCACGGGACAGATGAACTTGCAGAACAGGGGGGCGGCCTCCATCAGGGCGCCGATGACCAAAAAGAGGAGCAAGCCGTACTTTAGATACCGCAGGGGCTTATCCAGCCACCTGGGCAGGCGGAGCTTCCTTAGGGGCACCCGTGCCAGCAGGTCCTGCAGCAGGCCGAAGGGGCACAGAAAGCCGCAGACCAGCCGTCCCAGCACCACGCCAAAGAGGAGCAGGCTCCCCAGCACATAGGCGGGGAACCGGCCTCTGCGACCAAGGGCAGCTTGCAGGGAGCCCAGGGGACAGGCGCCCAGGGCACCGGGGCAGGAATAGCAGTTGAGTCCCGGCACACACAGGAGCTTGCTGCTGCCCTGAAAGATGACCCCACGGAAGAAGCCGGGGATATAGGCGTTTTGCCCCAGGGCAGCGAGCACCTGCACGAGGGTGCGGCGGTGTTGACGCTTCATGCTCCCAACCCCATGCATTCTAGACAAATATACATGGCCTTACGCATAACCTCCCGAGCCTGGCCCAACAGCGCCCCGGATAGAATCAGAATCAAGGCCACCGCCAGCAGGGCCCATTTGCCGTATCGGTTCCTCATGGCAGGAGGCTCAGGCGGCTGTTAATCTCGTCCATATAGGCGGCCGCCACATCGGCGCCCTGGGGCACACCCACAACCAGCTCTCCCACCTGGTTGCCCTGGCGGTCAAAGAAGACGGTGCTGGGAATGTACATGACCTGGGACAGGATGCCCTCCTGTATGCCAGGGGAGTTTAGCCCCTTGATGCAGGTGAAGGAGCAATTGTTGTCGCTAAGCAGGGCGCGGGCGGCATCCATGTCCTGCTCCTCGTCGATGTTCAAAGAGAGGAAGCCCACATTCTGGGGCAGCTTTGTATACAGCTCCCCGAGCTCCCCCAGTTCCCCCACGCAGGGGGGACACCAGCTGGCCCAGATGTTCACCATGGTCAAATCATAATCGGCAAAGAACGCCTCCGACACCGTCTCCCCATCCAGGGTCTGGGCGCTAAACACCAGCCCCTCCCCCGCCGCCTGGGGCTCTTGCAGGGGCGCCGCCGTCTCCGCAGGCGCCGTCGTGGGCTCCGTCTCGGGAACGGGAATCTGTTCCGGCTTCTTAGCCATGCGGCCCGCCAGCAGCAGGGCCGCACACAGCAATACAAGGCTCTTTTTCATATCACACACTCCTTTGCACCCAGTATACCCCAAGGGCTTCCCGGGAGCAACGGTCATTTTTTGACTTTCGCCGTTGACAAATCCATTTTGCAAGGCTATAATAACCATGCTGTTTGTGCCTGTAGCTCAGCTGGATAGAGCGTTAGACTCCGACTCTAAAGGCCGCACGTTCGCATACGGGCGAAGCCCGTCCCGGCGCTGCCACCTTGTCAAAGGTGGTTCCAAGCAGCGCCGTAGCGTGTCAGGCACGCATAGCAGAATGCTTTTCCCCCATGCTCGGTCGATGACCGATTCTGACTTTAACAAGTGTATATGTGCCTGTAGCTCAGCTGGATAGAGCGTTAGACTCCGACTCTAAAGGCCGCACGTTCGAACCGTGTCAGGCACGCCAAAACAAAAGACCCCCATCGGGGGTCTTTTGTTTTACGCACGCTTGCGTGCGGGTTCGAACGTAGTTCGCATACGGGGCGGAACGCTCCGTCCCGGAATCGTTTCCTTGTTTATGCTTTTATTCAAAACGATTCCGTATCGTGTCAGGCACGCCAAGCAAAGGAACATAGTTCGCAAAAATAATCCCCCACCCGTGTGGGTGGTGTATTATTTTGGTCGGGGCGACGGGATTT
>JAFSPW010000002.1 GCA_017451295.1 Clostridia bacterium | reverse complement strand
CTGCCTCGAATACACCAGTAAAAAGATAATACCAGAAGCCTTCGATCTGCATGTTCTCGCCGCAGATCAGACCCAGATACACCAACATATACAGACCTACCAACAGCTGTACGATGCGTCTGGCATACTTGTATTGCCGGATAAACAGAAAGATTCCCAAGGCAATGGAGCATCCGATGTAACTGAAGTTAAGCAAATAGAAGATATTATCTTTGGCAAGCCATAGTGTAACAGCAACCGTCTCAAAGACTGCCAGCATGATAATCGGAAAAGCATACTTTTTCATTGGCTTACCTCCCAATCAATCAGCAGACTTTTCACGCTGCAGCTCATCTAATTCCCGGATACAGTCTTCGCACCATTCCCGGAACATTTTCTCGTACATGACGCCAAAGCGAATCGTGAATTTCCAGTACAAAGCTTTTTGAGGATCATTGATCACACTCGCATATTTTCTGCTGGCAGAGTCAGCGCTTATGCTTCCCTTCGGGAAGACTGATCCGTTTTCCATGAGGTTTTTGAAATAGGTAATGTACTCGTCAATTGCACACTCGCCGCGAAAGAATGTTTTCATCAACATGGGACTGCGAATCAGACTATTTGCCATGTCCTCCCTCAACCAATGTTGCAGTTCTCTTTTTCCTTCATCCGTGATCGAGAGCATGTTCTTGTCTGGCTTGCCATCCTGCTCGATATGCGCGGTTTCTATCCAACCATTTTTTTCAAGAGCTTGCAATTCCCGATAGATCTGGCTTTTCTGAGCCGTCCAAAAATGACTGAGAGAATCTCGAAACACAGTCATGATTTCATAACCGGTCATGTCACCGTAATTTATGAGCCCCAGGATACCGTGTTTTAGCATATTGCCTCCTATAGTCCACTTGTGGAATATGTTCAGAAAAATTATAAGTCCACTCGTTGACCATGTCAAGGCTTTGGTTGCTTTTTCATAAAAGAAGGCTCCAAAATAGGCATCTATGACATAAACAAAACGACCCGCACTTTGTGCAGGTCGTAAGCAAGCGATATTCCGATTATCTCTTGGAGAACTGAGGCGCGCGGCGGGCTGCATGCAGACCGTACTTCTTGCGCTCCTTCATTCTGGGGTCGCGGGTCAGGAACCCGGCCTTCTTCAGCTCCGGCCGCAGGTCCGGCTGAGCCACGCACAGGGCCCGGGAGATGCCGTGACGGATGGCACCGGCCTGGCCGGTGGTGCCGCCGCCATAGACATTGACCAGCACGTCATACTTTTCCAGGGTGTTCGTCAGGGTCATGGGGGCACGGACGAGCATCTTCAGGGTCTCCAGACCGAAGTACTCCTCCAAATCCCGCTTGTTGATGGTGATGTTACCGGTGCCGGGGACCAAACGGACGCGGGCAACGGACTTCTTGCGACGCCCGGTGGCGATAAAAGCAGTTTTTGCCATAGTCGTTTTCCTCCTTATTTGAGCACCAGCACTTCGGGCTGCTGGGCCTGGTGGTTGTGCTCAGGACCGGCGTACACCCGCAGCTTCCTGAGCATCTTGCGGCCCAGGGGACCCTTGGGCATCATGCGGCGGATGGACTCATACACCGCAAACTCCGGCTTCTTTGCAAGCAGCTCACCATAGGTGACTTCCTTGATGCCGCCGGGATAACCGGTGTGATGGATGTGGGTCTTGTCCTGCAGCTTGTTGCCGGTGAGACGAACCTTCTCGGCATTGATGATGATCACGTGGTCGCCGGTGTCCACATGGGGGGTAAAGATGGGCTTATGCTTACCTCTGAGGATAGCGGCAACCTGGGAAGAGAGGCGACCGAGAACCATGTCCGTCGCATCCACCACGTACCACTTGCGCTCAACGGTTTCGCCCTTTGCCATATAGGTCTTCATGGCGATTCCTCCAATGAAAGATTAGATACTTTTTGCTGTTACAAATGAAGCTTGGCGGGGCTGTGCCGCACTTCACCCGATAAGCACTCGAATATATTAGCAAACCAAACCCCTGCTGTCAAGCCATTTTTTGCCTCTGCAGCGGCTTTTTTGCATATATTTTGCCCCTTTGGGCCACACTCACCCTATCACTTGATGCAAAAAGGAGGACCTTGCCTTGTCCCGTTCCGTAAATCTGCTGCTGCTGGTGGGCCTCGTGCTGCTCACCCTCTGCACCGCCGCCCTGCTCATCCTGTTTTCCCCCAAAAAATCACCCAAGGGGGAGGGGGTGTACCTTGTCAAGCAGTCCAATTTCTTTAGCTCCCCCTCCGGCGACAGCCCCCGCCGCACCCGCCTCTATCCCACAGACCTCATTGGCACCGGCCGGGATGCCCCCGCCAACCGGGAGATTTGCCGCCGCACCATCCCCGAAAGGGGGCAGCGAGCATGACCGAAAGAGAGTACCAGCAGCGGGTCAAAGCCCTCATGCCCCGCTCTAAAACCGGCCCCATGTGCCTGAAAGCCTTCCTCGTCGGCGGCCTCATCTGCTGCCTGGGCCAGCTTATCACCGACCTCGGCCAGACCTATCTCCAGCTTACCCACCAGCAGGCCGGGACCCTCTGCACCCTGTGCCTCATTTTCCTGGCGGGCCTGCTCACCGCCCTCGGGGTCTTTGACAAGATTGCCGCCTTCGCCGGGGCGGGCACCGTGGTCCCCATTACCGGGTTTGCCAACTCCATTGTGGCTCCCGCCATGGAGTTTCGCTCCGAGGGCCTCGTCACCGGCACCGGCGCCAAGCTCTTCCAGATTGCCGGTCCTGTCCTGGTCTATGGCATCGGCGCCAGCGTCCTCTACGGCCTCGTCCTGGTCCTTCTGGGCTAAATCCTGCCCCGCCGCTCTTGCCTCCTCCGTTGCATAGCTCCCTCTTGTCATCCCGACCGTAGGGGCCGACGCCCTCGGCGGCCCGCTTGCCGTGTCATCCCGACCAACCCACACACCCCTTTTTTTGTCATCCCGACCGAGCAAAGCGAGCGGAGGGATCTCTTAACCAGCTCCCTTGCCCAAGAGATTTCTCCACTCGGTCACATTCGCTCCCTCGGTCGAAATGACAAGGGAAACCCTTGCCTCCCCCATTTGGCTTTGCCAAACGGTGGAGGCAAGAACGCTGTGCAACGGTGGAGGCAAGAAAGAGGAGCCGCCAAAGCAGCTTCCCTAATACTTACATAAGTTTCTCTTTTTGCGCCGCTTTTTCTCCTTTGTATAAAGAGAAAAAGCGGCAAAGAAAGGTATTTGCCTCAAATGGTCTGGCCCCACCTACGACGGCCGCCTTACATAACGGCCCTGTGGAAGATTTTCTTCCCCTTCTTAATCTTCAAGCCCGCTTTTAGCTCAGCGGGGGTGAAGCGGGTGTCGAGGGAGGTGAGTTTCTCGCCGTTGACGGTGACGCCGCCCTGCTCCATGAGCCGCCGGGCCTCGCCCTTGCTCTTGGTGAGGCCGCAGAGGACCAGCAGGTCCGCCCCGTTGATGCCCTCCGGGGGCACCTGGTCCGCCGTCAGGGTGGTGGTGGGCAGGCTGCTCTCGTCCCCCTCCCCACAAAAGAGCGCCCGGGCGGTGTTCTGGGCCTTTTCGGCCTCCT
The DNA here is from genome assembly GCA_017451295.1 of Clostridia bacterium. Taxonomy (GTDB): domain Bacteria; phylum Bacillota; class Clostridia; order Christensenellales; family CAG-138; genus RUG472. The sequence continues at coordinate 7,028 of JAFSPW010000002.1, read as the reverse complement.
CTTGGCCGTGGACCAGGCTGGTGAGCTCGAAGGCCAGAATCTCCTTCTTCTCGTTGATGCGGCTGTCGGGCCAGGTGTCCATGTCCCGAATCTGCTCGAGGGGCAGGAAGGTGAGCATACGGATGCACTTCATGACATCCGCATCGTCCACGTTCCGCCAGTACTGATAGAAGTCGAAGGGGCTGGTCTTGTTGGCATCCAGCCACACGGCGTTGCCGGCGGTCTTGCCCATCTTTTTGCCCTGGCTGTCGGTGAGCAGGGTGATGGTCATGGCGTGGGCATCCTTGCCAAGCTTGCGGCGAATGAGCTCCGTGCCGCCCAGCATGTTGCTCCACTGGTCGTCCCCGCCAAACTGCATGTTGCAGCCGTAGTGCTGGAACAGATAGTAGAAGTCATAGCTCTGCATAATCATGTAGTTGAACTCCAGGAAGGAAAGCCCCTTCTCCATGCGCTGCTTGTAGCACTCCGCCCGCAGCATGTTGTTCACGGAGAAGCAAGCCCCCACCTCCCGCAGCAGATCCACATAGTTGAGGCTCAGGAGCCAATCGGCATTGTTCAGCATCATGGCCTTGCCGTCCCCAAACTCGATGAACTTCTCCATCTGCCGCTTAAAGCAGGCGGCGTTGTGGTCGATGTCCTCCCGGGTCAGCATCTTTCGCATGTCCGTGCGGCCGGAGGGGTCCCCGATCATGGTGGTGCCCCCGCCGATAAGGGCGATGGGCTTGTTCCCCGCCATCTGCAGCCGCTTCATCAGCGTCAGGGCCATGAAGTGCCCCGCCGTCAGGCTGTCCGCCGTGCAGTCAAAGCCGATGTAGAAGGTGGCCTTCCCGGCGTTGACCATGTCCCGAATCTCCTCCTCGTTGGTAACCTGGGCCAATAGACCCCGTTCCTTCAATTCCTCATAGATGCCCATTGTGTTCGTTCCTTTCCCTGTATACCTATTTTTCATGCGCCGCAGGCGCAAATCATGAACCGCCAGGTTCAAATCATGCCCCAGGCAAATCATGCGCCGCAGGCGCAAATCATTCCATGATTTGATGCTGTCGCATCATGAATTGGGCTGTCGCCCATGATTTCTCGGCGGGCTTTGCCCCAGGCAAACCCTGCCTCCATGATTTGACCTTTGGTCATGAAAACGTCCTCCGTTCCCTACGGGAACAGAGGACGACAATTGCCGTGGTACCACCTCAATTCGGGGGCATGGCCCCCCTCCTTGGCGCAATAACGGGCGCACCCGTTCCCCCCTACTGCCTTCAGGGGGACGGCTAAGGAATGTACTTCACCAGCGGCGCCTGCGCCCTTGCACCTGCCGGACGCTCTCTAAAAGGCCCTTCGCTGCCTACTCTTTCCCTCACAGCCTTGGTATCAGTATTATATCAGGGACTGCCAAAAAAGCAAGTGCCTGTGCATCGTTGGAAATTGCATAGTAAACGGTGGAGGCAAGAACGCCTCTATGTCATTTCGACCGAGGAAGCAAAGCGACCGAGTGGAGAAATCTTTTGCACAAGCAGGTCGGCAAGCGGGCCGCCGAGGACGTCGGCCCCTACGGTCGGGCGTTAAAAAGCCCCCCTTGTGTAAAGGGGGGAGTAAGGGGGAATTGCCTCCCCTGCTGCACCCAAGGCAAGCTGCCTCCCCTTCCGTCATTTTTGCCAAGACAAAAATGCCCCCTCCCCAGCTGCACCCAAGGCGAATTGCCCCCTTCCGTCACGGGCAGCCAGCTGCCCGTGCCACCTCCCCCATTGCTACGCAACGGTGGAGGCAAGGGGCCGTTTCCAAAAGCCTTCCCCTTCGAGGGGAAGGTGGCGCGGCGAAGCCGTGACGGATGAGGTGGCATAATAAAAGCCCGGAGCCGTGAGGCACCCGGGCCTTCCTTCATGGAGCGAAGCGAGAAATCACGGCGCAGCCAATTCATGGGCGGCAGCCCAATTCATGGCGTAAGCCAAATCATCAAATGATTTGCACCTCACGGTGCGTGAATTGCCCTGTGGGCATGATTTGAACCTGACGGTTCGTGAATTGACGGCTTCGCCGTCATGAATTGCCGCCGGGGGCGGCATTGCGGCCCCCTCATACGGGGGCCGCCTCATACAAACACTTCCCCCTCCACAAACTGCCTGTCCTTCCTGGAGCGGTTGCCCAGGGCGACAATGCGGCCCTTGCCGTGGCCCCTTAGGGAGAGCACGTCCCCGGGCTGTACGGGGGCATCGGGCTTGAGGCAGGGGGCATAGTTCAGCGTGGCGTTCCCCAGGCGAATCTGCTCCGCCGCCGCCGTGCGGCTGATGCCAAACAGAGCGCTTAGCACCGCATCGAGCCGCAGGCTCTTGACGGTAAAGCTCAGCTTCTTCACCTGCTGCAGGGGCGGGGGCACCTGCTCTAAGGCGCAGGGGGTGACCTTCACCCCGAGCCGCCCCACCTTATGGAGTTCCTCCAACAGCAAGGCGGCGGCGGGCGGGAGGCAGAAGACCCAGGCCGTGTCCCCCTCGATACGCACGTCCCCCAGCGCCTCCCGATTGAGCCCCAGCCCCAGCATGGCCCCCAGATAGTCCCGGTGGCCCGGGGTGCCAAAGTGGGCCTCTATCTGTATGGCCCGCAGGTACTCCCCCGGATCAAAGGCGGTAACGTCCATATACTCCGGCAGAAAGAAGGCCGCCTGTCGCTCGCAGCCTTGCTGCCCCCCGAACAGAACCATATCCCCGCCCCGATAGTAGGACGAAAGGGCGTACTGCTCCGCCGGGGTCAAAAAGGGGGTATGGGTCAGCAGCCCCCGGCGGGCGGCCCGGTCCCGCAGGTCGTCTATACGGTTGAAAAACTCCCTATTTTCCATGGGCTTGGTTGCTCCTTTGCAGCGCCTCGTGCATCTGCTCCAACACATAGGCCACCTCCCCTTCAAACTCCTTGGAGGAGGTCCGAAGCACCCCGGCCCCCAGGGCGCTCAGGCGGATGAGGGCGTCGGAGGTGACCACCCGCACGGCCCGGTTGCTGCCAATCTCATTGACCAGCTGCTGAATGTAGCTGTCGGCGGACTGGTTCTCCCGGGTGAACACCACATGAACCGGCCCTTCGTCGTATCTCTCCCCTACGCCGCCGGGGACCCGGTAGGCATCGAAGATGACCGCCACCTCGGAGCGGGTGTAGCTCTGGTAGCTGATGAGCTTCTCTATCAGCCGGGACCGGGCTAAATCGAGACTCCCCTGTGCCAGCTCCTTTAGCTCCGCCCAGGCGAAGATCACGTTGTACCCGTCCACTAAAATCCGCTGGGGCAGCCGCTCTGCCGCCTCCGGCGCCTCCGGGGCGGACACCACCCGGGCCGGGGAATAGACCCGGCGGGAAATGGGGCCGAACTCCCGGTCCATAATGGCCTCCAGCTCCTTTTCGTCCAGGTTCAGATTCTGCCGCCGCACCCGGGGCGCGGCGGGTTCCTCCGCTTCCTTCCTGCCAAGGCCCGTGTCCACATGGGCATAGGCGGGCACATCCCGCCACTTGACCGCAAACCCGCTGCCGTGGGCGCAAAACACGCTGTCCGGCGTGTTCTCCACATCCGCCTCCGGGTCATACCCCTTCTCGGCAATCACCGCCGGGGCGTTTTTACAGGGGGTGTACCCGGCCACCCGGCAGCTGAGCCGACCCCGGCCCCGGGTGTAGGCCGCCACCTCCTGCATATAGGGCCCCATGGCCGCCACGGGAGCCGTGCCCTCCAGGACCATGTTTTCCCCTGCCGCCCGGGGCGCTTCGTGGACCCCGCCCATGGCCTGTATGTCGCTGATGGCCCGGCCGATGTCCCCCATGGGCACCTCGAGGCGGAAGCGGTAGTAGGGTTCGAGCAGCACGCTCTTAGCCCCCATGAGCCCCTGGCGCACCGCCCGGTAGGTAGCCTCACGAAAGTCGCCCCCCTCCGTGTGCTTCTGGTGGGCGCGGCCCGCCAGCAGGGTAATCTTCACATCCGTTAGCGGCGAGCCGGTCAGCACCCCCAGGTGCTCCTTCTCCTTCAGGTGGGTGAGAATCAGCCGCTGCCAGTTGAGGGCCAGGTCGTCTTCGCTGACCCGGGACCCTATCTGTATGCCGCTGCCCGGTGCGCCCGGCTCCAGCAGCAGATGCACCTCCGCATAGTGGCGCAGGGGCTCGAAGTGGCCGATGCCCTCCACGGTGTCGGCGATGGTCTCCCGGTAGAGAATGCGGCCCGGGCCGAAGCGGACCGGCACATCGAAACGCTCCAAAATGAGGGCTGCGAGCACATCCGTCTGCAGCGGCCCCATCAGCTGCACCTGAATCTCGTTTAGGTTCGGCTGCCACAGGATGTGGAGCAAGGGCTCCTCCTCCTCCAGCTGCCGTAGCTTTGGCAGCAGGGTTTCAGGATCCGTCCCCTCGGGCAGCTCGACAGCATAGCCCATGGCCGCCGTGAGAAAGGGGTCATCCCCGTCGGGCTCCGCCCCCAGGCCCTGGCCGGGCCGAGTCTCGGAAAGCCCCGTCACCGCCACCACATCCCCCGCATAGGCGGTGGGCACCGGCTCAAACCGGGCCCCGGAGTATAGCCGAAGCTGCGCCGCCTTCTCCTCTACCGGCTGGCCCCCGTTCCCCACATAGCGAAGGGTGTCCCGGACGGACAGGCTTCCCCCCGTCAGCTTCATATAGGTCAGCCGTCCCCCCTGGCTGTCCCGGCCAATCTTATACACCCGGGCAGCAAAGATAGGCGGCCGCGGGGGTAGGGGAGCAAGACGCGTCAGCAGCTGCAAAAAGGCCGCCACCCCTTCGAGCTTCAGCCCCGAGCCAAAGCACACGGGGAAGAGCTTCCGCCGGGCGATGAGCCGGCGCAGATCCCCGTCCGTCAAACGCCCCGTCTGCATATAGGTTTCCAGCGTCCCCTCGTCCAGCAGGGCCAGGGCTTCCTCCTCCGGCTCGGGAAAGGCCACGCAGCCCTCCCCAAAGCGAAGCTGCAGCTCCCTAAGCAGCTCCCCCCGGCTCCTCTTGGCGGCGTCCATCTTGGTGACAAACAGGAAGGTGGGCACCCGGTTCCGCCGCAAAAGGGACCAGAGGGTGTCCGTGTGGGCCTGAACCCCGTCCGTGCCGCTGATGACCAGAATGGCCACATCCATGGCCGCCATGGCCCGCTCCGTCTCCCCGGAAAGGTCCGCATGGCCCGGAGTGTCCAGCAGTATGAGTTCCAAGTCCTCACTGCGGATGCGGGCTTGCTTGGAAAAGATGGTGATGCCCCTGTCCCGCTCGAGGGCATAGGTGTCAAGGAACGTGTCCCTGTGGTCCACCCGCCCGAGCTTCCGCAGCATGCCGGCGCAATAGAGCATGGCCTCGGACAGGGTGGTCTTCCCCGCGTCCACATGGGCCAGTATGCCGGCTGTCAGTTTTGTATTGCTCCGCTTCTCATCCATTTTACTCAGTATACCATCCTCCCGCCCCCCTGGCAAGGAAGACGCTTCGCTAATGAAGACGCTGCGCTAACGAAGATGCTTCGCTAACGAAGACGCTGCGCTAATGAACGCCACCATTCCTTCATTAGGCAACGCAGTTGCCGTCTTCATTAGGCCCCAGGCCGTCTTCATTAAGCCGTAAGGCTGTCTTCATTAGGCCACCAGGGCCGTCTTCATTAGGCCGCCAGGCCGTCTTCATTAGGGCATTGCCCGTCTTCAAACGATATTCATAACGGCTATGATGTGGCCTTGGTCCAGCGCCTCTTACAGCATAGCTCCTCAGCCATCACCCAGCGCTACATAGGCATTGAGCCCCAGCGCATAGAGCAAGCCATAGAAAGCCACACAAGGCTGATATAAAAAGAGCAGGGAGTTTGTGGCTCCCTGCACATCTGCAATTATTCCTTTGTAGCAATTAAATCATCTTTGCTTTTTCCACAACGGCACTTTTTATCAAACGCATAATTGACGCATCCACAAACACATCTCCACCCGCCAGAAGCAATAATACTATGTTCTCTGCTTTGCGTCTCATTATTCTCAACAATACAGCCGAATCCATATAATAGTAAGCTTTCAATATAGGAAACGACACAGCCAGCGACAAAAACGAGCGCGCCTATCCAAAAACTGTTCTCTTCATCACCCAAAAAGATTGCTAATCCTATACTTGCTATCAAACTTAAAACAAAACACACAACTGCAATTTTCTTGATTTTCTCGCCACAATCTTCAAACATTTTCCCTTCCTCCTCCTTTTTTTATTCTTATTCTACTCACCTTTCGGGAAACAAAAAAGTGTGTAGCCCCAAGGGAGCTACACACCGAAAAACGCATAACTCCGCTTGTTGCTACACAAACCTTTTGCCATCACTCAAAGAGAATGTCAAAATGGAGAATACGTTTTTGCCATAAGCAAAAAACGCACTCACTTTGAGCGCTGGCAATATTCGGTTTGTGTAGCGTATTCATAATATCATAGCTCACCCCCCTTTTTCAATATCCCGCCGTCTTTTTTCTTCATCTTCCGGACCTTTTATGCTACAATACCCCTATCACTTGGGAGGACACGCCTATGGATAAGATGACGATGGAGGAGCTGGGCTTCTTCCTCTACATGCAGGAAATGGAGCGGCAGCAGCAGCAGGAGCAGGAAGGGCAGACCCCCACCGGCGATGAAGATACCGAGGGCCGGCGGCAATGACAGAAAAAGGCACAAAGCTGTAAGTGAGCTTTGTGCCTTACTCGTTTTTCGGCTGACTTGTTAAAAGGGGAAACGGCTTTCTCCCTCGCTTGCATGGGAAGAACCGCCCCCTTCGGCATTTTGGCCGGAGGGCAAAATGCCACCTCCCCCATTCCCTTGCGGGAACGGTGGAGGCAAGAACGCTTTTATGTCATTTCGACCGAGGAAGCGAAGCGACCGAGTGGAGAAATCTCTTGTATATGCCAGTTGGTTAAGAGATTCCTCCGCTCGCTTCGCTCGGTCGGGATGACAAGAGGGGGAGGCGGGCCGCCGAGGGCGTCGGCCCCTACGGTCGGGAATTAAAAAGCCCCCCTTGTGTAAAGGGGGGACTAAGGGGGGATTGCCCCCATTCCGTCATTTTGCCG
>JAFSPW010000065.1 GCA_017451295.1 Clostridia bacterium | reverse complement strand
CATTGGGCGGCACCTTCTGTGCCGGTTCTGCTTCGTCAAATCTTGATTGACGGTCCCCAGTCAATCTGCGATTCTCCTCATGGAACCAACGCAGAATTTGCTCGCCGACTGCACATGTTTTAGACGCGGATTAGTATAAGACTGTCTCACTCCCTGGGTCGGGTGCCGTTCGTGAGGGTCAGCAAAACCTTGGTTCCCCGGCCGCGCTCGGAGTCGATGGCGATGCCGTGGCCCAGCATGCGGCAGATGCGGCGGCATAGATACAGCCCAAGGCCCGAACTGCGGCTGTGCTCCCGGCCGTTGCGGCCGGTGAAGCTGCGCTCGAAGACCCGCTGCAAATCCCCCGGGTCGATGCCAAGGCCCGTGTCCTCCACCACCAGCATTTCCCCCTCGCCGTAGATACGCACGCCGCCGGAGGGGGTGTATTTCAGGGCGTTGCTCAACAGCTGGCAGAGCACGAAGGTGAGCCACTTTTCGTCCGTCAGCACGGTGCGGCCCGTGGGGGTAAAGTCCATGGTCAGCTTCCTGGCGATAAAGTGCCGGGCATAGCTTCTGACGGCGCCCCGGACGATGGCATCTAAATCCTGCTCGCCCATGACCAGGTCCGTGCCCTCGCCAAAGAGGCGCTGGTAGGTGAGTACCAACTCCACATCCTTCTCCACGGCCCACAGCTCCTGCCGCAGCAGCTCCCGGCTGGGGTTGGGGCTTTGCAGCAGCAGGTCCATGGCCGCCAGGGGGGTCTTTATCTCGTGGACCCAGGCGGCGTAATAGTCCTCTGCCTGCCGCTGCTGGGCCTGGGCCTGTTGGGCAAGGGCCTGCTTCTGCTCCCATAGTTGCCGCACCAGGGCCTGATACCCTTCCTCCACCTTCTCGGCCGCCGGGGGCAGGGGTGGCAGGGCCTCCCACGGGAGGCTAAGCAGGGCGGTAAGCTCCCGTATCCGGCGGCGAAAGCGAAAAAAGTCCCATAGCAGCAGGGGCACCGCCACCGCGAGCCAGAGCACGAGGGCATAGACAAGCCCCTCCCGCGGCCCGCCGTACAGGGCCATGACCACGGGGAAAATCAGCCCCGAGGCGGCCAGCGCCAATAGAAGGAGCAGCCGCCCCTTTAGATAGGATAGCATCCATTTCATGAGGGAATGAGATACCCCTCCCCCTTGCGGGTGCGGATGGGGTCTAAAAAGCCCAGGGCTTCCATCTTCTTTCTTAGCCGGTTCACATTGACGCTCAGGGTGTTTTCGTCCACAAAGCTGTCCGTGGACCAAAGCCGCTCCATAAGGGCCTCCCGGCTGACGGTGCGGCCCCGGTGCTCGAGCAGCATCTCTGCAATCCGAAGCTCGTTCCTGGTCAGCTCCGCCTGCTGTTCTCCCCGCATAAGGGTGCCGTCCGACAGGTTCAAAAAGCCATCCTGCAGGGGCAGGGGGGCATCCTGCCGGGCAAACTCATAGGTTCGCCGCAGCAGAGCCTGCATCTTGGCGGTGAGCACGGTCAAGTCAAAGGGCTTTGCAACAAAGTCGTCGCCCCCCTGGTGCATGGCCAGGACGATGTTCATGCTGTCGGCGGCGGAGGAGAGGAAGATGACGGGCACTTGGGAGCTCTTGCGAATTTGCTGGCACCAGTAGAAGCCGTTATAGTAGGGCAGACCGATATCGAGCAGCACCAGCTGTGGCTCGCAGGCGGCAAACTCCTCCAAAACACGGGAAAAATCCTGCACCCGCACCACCTGCCAGCCCCATTGCTCCAGGTGCTTTTCTACCTCCCCGGCAATGACTCCACTAAGAAAATCCGATACATGGGTTCCCTTTCTGCAAAACATACAAACAGCCCCCGAAAAAGGGGCTGTCAGGGACGGCCGTTTTATTCCGCAATCTCCAGGGCTACCTGGATCATGTCGTGGAAGGCGTTCTGCCGCTGCTCGGGGGTGGTCTGCTCCCCGCCGGAGAGCAGGTCCGAAATGGTGCAGATGCACAGGGCCTTCTTCCCGGCCCGGGCGGCGTTCATATACAGGGCGCCGGATTCCATCTCCGCCGCCAGAACCCCCATCTTGCCCCAGGCGGACTGGTCGATGGCATCGTTATAGAAGTTGTCGGAGGACAGCAGGTTCCCCACCTTATAGCGCAGACCCTTGCGCTCGCACTCGTCCACGGCCTTGCGGCACAGGTTAAAGTCCGCAATGGCGGAGAAGGTGCCGGGCAGGGCGAACTGGTTGCCGAAGCTGGTGTTGTAGCAGCAGCCCTGGCCGATGACGATGTCGAACAGCTTCAAATCCGGGTGCATACCGCCGGCGGAGCCCACGCGGATGATGTTCTCCACGCCGAAGATGTTGTACAGCTCATAGGAATAGATGCCGATGGAGGGCATGCCCATGCCGCTGGCCATGACGGATACCCGCTTGCCCTTGTAGTAGCCGGTGTAGCCCTGCACGCCGCGGATGTTGTTGACCAGCTCCCGGTCCTCAAGGTACGTTTCGGCAATCATCTTGGAGCGCAAGGGGTCCCCGGGCATCAGCACGGTCTTGGCAAAATCTTCCGGTGCACAGCCGATATGGGGGGTCAGGTTCAGTTGCTTCATGAGTGGTTCCTCCCGTTTTTTTCTTCCATTTTAGCATAGCCCGGCAGTTTTGACAACCAGCTTGTGGGCATTTGGCGGCAGAGCTGCAAGGTCCCTTCCGAAATTAGGATAGCCACGGGAATGTCCGTAATCACATGCTGTTTGACAAACAGAATGGAGCAGCACACCAGCAGCAAAAAGACGAAGTTGAAGCCCTTGTACCACTTTGGCGCCTTGGCCCCAAAGAGCCCCCGCCAGCAGTAATAGCTGCAGATGACATGCAGGGAGGGGCACAGGTTGTCCGGCGGGTCGGCGGCATAGACAAGCCTTGTCAGCCGGGAAAAGACATCGTCCCCCACCACCTGCGGACGCACCAGGGTGCCGGGCAGCAGCAAAAACATGGCCCCGGTTAACAGCAGGGTCAAAAAGTACGCCGCCGAGTTGCGATACACCTGCTCCTTCTCCTGGCGAAAGAGAATCAAAAACGTGACCCCCCAGGATAAGAACGACAGCACATAGATGACAATCCACTCCGGCCGAAAGGGAATCAGTAGGTCCAGAGGCGTGCTAAGGTCCACCCGCTCCATAAACCGCAGGGGAATGCGGGTGCCGTCAAAGACCAGCAGCTGCAGGGCCATCAATGTGAGCAGACACCGCCAGCCGTAGCCGGGCAGTATCCGCAATAACAGGTTCTTTATCTTCTGCATCGTTACTCTCTCTCCCAAATCTATCCACTCCGGGAAGGGCGCATTCAATCCCAAATCCGGTAGGCCATCAAAAAGTGCTTCGTCCAGTAGCTGGTGCGGATGCTGCTTCGAATCACCACGCAGCCCGGGGAGCTGCCGGCATCAATCATCTTGTTGTTGCCCAGGTAGATGCCCACATGGCCCGTGCTGGAGCTGTCTCCCACGAAGACCAATATGTCCCCCCGCCGCAGCTCGTCCATGCTGGTGATGCGCTGGTAGGTGCTGCAGGTCCGCCAGCGGATGCTGGTCATATAGCTCTGCTTCACCCCCGCCTGGTTGATGCACCAGTACACAAAGCCCGAGCAGTCAAACTTATCCGGCCCCTTGGCGCCGCGGACATACTTGCAGCCAAGCCGGCTTTCCGCCGCGGCAATCATGGCCTCCACGCCCTCTCCATAGTCGATGGTGGACCCGGACCCCGTGTCCCCCTGGGACTCGGCGGTGGGGGCAGGCTCGTCCCCCGCCTTGGGGGTGGCGGTGGCCTTCTTGGTGCTCTTTGTCGTGGCCTTGGGGGTGGCCTTTGTCGTGGCCTTGGGCGTGGGGGAGGCGGTGGGCGCCGCCACCGGGTCAAACAGGAGCTTGTCGAGGGTCTTGGGTCCCACCTTCCCGTCGGCCTTCAGACCGTTGCGGCTCTGGAAGGCGGAGACAGCCCCCTCCGTCACATCTCCATAGTAGCCCGTGGCCTGGTTCAGCTTCATATAATTGAGCCGTCCCAACAGCTGCTGCAGCACCTCCACATCGCTCCCCCGGTCTCCGGTGGAGAACACATGGCCCTGGGCCTCCTCGCTTAGCAGCAGCGCAATGGTGCCCTGGCCCAGGTTCCCATCCACCACCAGGCCGTTGTTGGTCTGGAACCGCTTCACCGCCTGGGCGGTCATCTTCCCATAGGTGCCGTTGGGCTTGGACACCAGATACCCGAGCGCCAGCAGCCGCTGCTGCAAAGACAGCACCTCGTCGGACTTGTCCCCCTGCTTTAGGGTGTTGGACACGGGCTCGTCCCCGAACAAAACCTCCATAATCCGGGCATCCACGCTGGTGCCGCTGCCCAGCCGGTTCAGCGTCCGAAACCGCTTCACCGCCTGGGCGGTGTCGTTTCCGAAAACCCCGTCCGCCGGGCCCTGCAGGTACCCTAACTCCATCAGCCGTTCCTGAATGCTCTCTACCTCGTCCCCCGTGTCCCCGGGAAGCACGGCATAGGCCACGGCCTTCTCATCGTTCAGCTTCAAAAAGGTCTCCCTGTCGCAAAGCCCCGTCTCCTGCAGGCCGTTGCGCCGCTGGAACAGAGCCACCGCGTTGGCGACTCCGGGCTCGTACACCTCCTCCGGCTGCTCAAAGTCCAGATACTCCAGCATCATCAGCCGAATCTGTATGTCGATGGCGATGGGCGCCGCCATGCCCGGCTCCAGCACGTCCCCGTTCAGGGGGTGAACCGTGGGCGCCGGGGTGGGCTCCGGCGTAGGCTCCGGCGTGGCGGTAGGGGTGGGCAGCGGCGTTGCCGTCACAGCCGGGGTGGGGCTGGCGGCATCCATGGTCTGGGTCTCGGGTACCGGCGTCACCTGAACGAGATGCTCGTTTAGCTTCGGGTCCGGCTCCGGCACCTCCACCGCCGCAAACCCGGCGTGAAGCCCCTCCCGGGCAAAGAGCCCCGCCGTCACCACCAGGCACCCCATCAGAATGGCCAGCAGCCACACCAGCACCAGGGTGGTCCTGTCCCGCCCCTTGGTCGTCTGCCGCTGTCTGCCCATCCGCTTGATCCCCTTTTCCATTTATTGCACTATTCTAACGAAAAAGGGCGTTCATTGTGTGAACGCCCCGTTAATAAACTGCGGGAAAGTTGCAACTTTCCCATGAATCTGAGCTACTCCTTGGCCCCAGGACAGCCGTTAGCTTCGTTCCCCACCAGATAATCAATGGACACGCCGTAGTATTGGGAGAGCCGAATCAGGTATTCTACGGGCATGGTACGGGTCCCCTTCTCATAGCGGCGATACACCTCCCGCTGGCAGCCCAACACATCCGCCACCTGCTGCTGCGTCAAATCGTGGTCGATGCGCATATCCTCCACACGCTTGAAATACATACCCCTCACCTCTTGACAGATGCTACCATTTGATGGCATAATCTGATTGAAAAAGCTACCAAACGGTGGCAAAAAACAGAAAGGAAATACAAAAAATGAAGTGCCCCAACTGCGGCAGCAGCAATGTGCGTTCGGAGCAGAAGCAGGCGCCGGTCATCGTCAACAACAAGCTTAAGTCCCATGGTTTCTTATGGTGGCTTCTTTTAGGCTGGATATACCTGGCGTATATCCTTGTGAAGGCGGTGTTCAAGGCAATCTTCTTTGTTTTGATTGGCTGGTGGACAAACAAGATTAAAAAAGATAAGCAGGAGAGGGAAAGAAAAGCTATCGTCCACATCTGTCAGGACTGCGGACACCGTTGGGAAACGCCGTGAGTTTTTTTCTGTAACAGGCAATACGCGGTTCCTGTGCCGGAAACGACACATGCACCATAGATAGGCCCCAGGCTTGTCGGCCGCAGCGGATTCCCCTCCGTCGTCAGTGACGCATCGTTTGCATGCCCGCAACAGACAAAAGAGCGTCAAAGCACCGCCAGCTAGGGGCCAATATTTTATCATAGGAGGAACAAAAAGATGGCTGCATTCATTCAGAAAGCAAAAGACGGGGCGTTGACAACGGCGGACATGGAACAGGCCCTGCAACCGATTATCGTCTGGACGGCCCGCATTATGGCCATTGTGGCCTTCATCGCCTTTTTCCTACCCTATGGCAGCGTGTCCTGCCAGGGGGAGAAGATAGCAGAACTATCTTTGTATGACATGGGTGCCGGCATGGCCACCGAATACTATGAACATCCGGGGGATCCCTCCGTGTTTTTGCTGCTGATTATCCCGGCGGCATCCCTGATTTTATCCTTATTCAAGGAACAGGTGGCCCACATCACCGCCTGGTGCATTCATGGGGCCATGGGGGCCGCCTCGCTGATTTCTAACGGCTCCATCTTTCGCCAGTTTAAGGCTATTTGCGGAGAGAACCTTTGCACAGCAAAGGGGGAAATCGGTCATACGTTGATGGTTTTATACGGAATGATGCTGTTGGTCGTATGTCTGGCAGGGGTCACCTTGAACATCTATAACAGGCATCCGACCACCCCTGCTAAGGATACAAAATCGGAGGAGTAGGTCATGAAGAAACAAGTACGAATTTTAGCGGCTCTTTTGGCCCTTCTCCTGCTGGCGGGCTGCAGCGATTTGGAAAAAGCGGCCAAAGCCTTGGACAAAGATGATTATGAAGCCCTTGCCCGTATCTTTGAAAAGGCATCGACTTTAGAGGAGCGGGATGAGATCATAGGGGAGGCGGAGGCCAAGTTGGAGGGCCTTATCAACCAATACAACACCAACCAAATCACCTATGAGGCAGCCAGTGCTGCGGTAGACAGCATGGAGAGCACCCAAATTGTTTCCAGCCGGGAGATTGCGTTCGTCCGGGATGAACTGCAGGACCTCCAATGGTCCAAACAAGCCTTTCAAACAGCCACGGATTATTATAATCAGGGCAAGTATCTGGATGCTATGGAATTCTTTTCCATGGTGAGCCCCTTTGATACATTGTCGAATCAGGCAGATGAAAACTATGCCCAGGCCCAGAAGCAATACGCAGCGGCCTGCAAGCAGCAGGCGGAGGCTGCCGCTGCACAAAAAGACTATGATACCGCCATTCAGATTCTTACAGCATGCGGCAACAACATTTCCGGCTCCGATGCAGAGGAAATACAGGTGCTTATCCGCAAGTATGAAGCCGATGGCATTGGGGAAAGCATCGCCAAAGCTTTGGAGGAAGCCAATGCTCTCAAGGGTAGCGGCAACTATGCCGGGGCCTACGGCCTGCTGCAAAGGGCCTCTACCCAATATCCCAACCGGGTGGAGATTGAAAGTGCCCTCTCCGCCTGTCAGCGCGAGTATATCGACAACGCCATCCAAAGGGCCCAAAGCCTGTTCGACACCAGCAAGGACTATAATGGAGCTATCTCCATCCTCTCCCTTGCCATGGGCGATTTCCCCGAAAATCCCCAGCTCCAGGCAGCTATCGACAAGTACGCCGCCTATCGGCCTGTGGAGCTAAAAGAACTCGAATCATTTTTTGATGAAAAGATAAAGATACATTATTACGAGGATAAAATTGAGGATAATTGTGGTAACGAGTATAATGGATTTTATTCCCTTCTTTATGGTTCAAGCGGGAAAACTGTGTACTTGCTTAATGGGAAGTATGACAGGATAGAAGGCGTTGTGTTCATATGGAAGAACTCAAAAAACTATAACAATGGATCTCTACAGTTTTTTGGTGATGGAAAACTGCTGTTTGATTCTCAGGAGCTCATACCGGGGACCAAACCTATATCTTTCAATGTATCTGTTTCAGGAGTTTCAGAATTTGAGGTTTGTTATACTGGTGGGGACAGCCACGATTGGACGGTTGAGACACCGACTATGGCAAATGTTTGGCTTTCAAAAGATGTGAATAAGTAGGCCGTGTTTGACAAGGAAAAGCGAAAAAGAGCCGCCCGGGGGCGGCTCTGGTGGTTTTGGGTCGGTTATTCTGCCGCCAGGCGGCGGAGGGATTCGGCCATGAAGCGGGTGTTGAAGGCGATTTCGGACAGGAGGATGTTTTCGTTGGCCACGTGGCACAGGTCCGGCCGGTCGGGCCGGGTGACGCCGGTGGCCACGGCGTTGGCAAACTCCCGGGCGTAGGTGCCGCCGCCGATGGAGATGGGCGCTGCGGCGGTGTCCCCCGAGAGGGCGCCGTAGACGGACATAAGGGTGCTCACCAGCTCCGTTTCAGGGGCGATGTAGTGGCCCCGGGAGTCGGAATGCTCCTTTTCTGCAAAGCCGATTTCCCCCATGGCGGCGGTGAGCCGTAAGAGGAGCTCCTCGCAGGAGAAGGAGGCGGGGTAGCGAATGTCGAAGGTGAGGTCCACCCCCTCCTTGCCCGCGTTCAGCAACGTGGGGGCGAGGGTCAGCCGCCCAGAGGCATCGGACAAATCCACCCCCAGGCCCTCCCCGTGGCAGGTGCCACAGAGCTTTTGGGCAAGGCCCTGGAAGGTTTTGCCGTCCTCGGCGGGTAGATACGCCTGTGACAGGAGCCCAATGAGCTTTAGAAGGGCGTTGTCCGCATGCTCCGGCTGGGAGGCGTGGCCCTCCTTGCCTATGGCTTCAAAGACCTGCCCGGCGGCGGTGGCCTGGGCCTGGGCGGGAATCACGTTCCCGGCGGTGCCCACCCGGGCCGAAACGGCGCAGGGGTATTGCTTTTTATAGGTGATGTGCATGATGTTCATCTCGGAGTTCACCAGGGGGTAGCTGGCATCGGGGGTGAAGGCTAAATCCGGCTCGCCCTCCACCTCTTTATAGCGCATCATGCCGGTGGAGCCCCGCTCCTCGTCGCAGCCGAGAAGAATCCGGACCCGCCGCTTCATCTTCAGCCCGCTCTGCTTAATCGCCGCCAGGGCATAGAGGGCGGAGACGGCGGCACCCTTATCGTCCGCCGTGCCGCGGCCGTACATGGCCCCGTCGTGAATCTCGGCCCCGTAGGGGGGATAGCGCCAGCCCGTGCCCTCCGGCACCACATCGAGGTGGGCCATCACGGCCACCAGCTCGTCACCTTCCCCGTATTCGATGACGCCGCAGCGCTTTTCGACATCGAACACCTTCTCAAAGCCCAGCTCCCGGGCGATTTGTTCCGCGCGCATGAGGGCGTTGTACACGTTCTCCCCGTAGGGCATGCCGGGCTTGGGCTCCCCCCGGGACACGGAGGGAATGCGAATGAGGGACTGCAAATCGGCAATCTGCCGGTCCATGGTGTCGTCTATAAACTTTTCTATGGCTTGGTTCATATAAAACTCCTTATACTATGGTCATAATTCACTTTTCAAGGGCGGTGCAGCCCCGAAGGGGTAAGGCGAGGCCGCAAGCTCCTCCCCCAGCGGGGGAGGATGTCAGCGAAGCTGACAGGTGAGGGAGAGCCCAGTCTGTTAAAAACGCAGTTTTTTGACAGACGGAATCAGCTGTTGGCCGTGAACCCTTTGCCCACCACTTCCCGGGTGTCGATGACGGAGATGATGGCCTGGGGGTCGTGCTGCAGCACGATGCGGCGGATGGCGGCTACCTCCACGGTCTTGGCGATGATATAGACAATCTTCCGCTCGGCATGGGTATAGGCACCGGTGCCGGGGATGTAGGTGATGCCCCGGTGGACGGTGCTCAATACCTCGTGGGAGAAGGAGTCCCACTTGTCGGAGATGATAAACAGGGTCTTGTTCCGGTTGAAGCCCATGAGCACGTTGTTGAGGCTCACCGAGCAGATGAACAGGGCGATGATGGACAGGGCCGCGCACTCGATGCCCTTGATGAAGGTGAGGCAGCTGACCACCACAATGTTGAACACCAGCGAGAAGGTGCTCATGGGGAAGGAATACTTCTGGTTCAGCACCAGGGACACGATGTCCAGTCCCCCCGTGGAAGCCCCCACCCGGATGACCATGGCCCCGAAGGCGCCGTTGAGCACCGCGCCGAAGAAGATGCTGACCAGGGGCATGGTGGGGTTGCTCATGTCAAAGACCGTGGGCTGGGGCAAATTCTCCAGCACGCCCAAAATGAGGGAATAGTACACCGTGGCAAAGACGGTGTAGATGACGAAGCGCAGATGCAGCTTCTTATAGGCCAGCCAAAGAAGGGGGGCATTGAGAAACAGCACGGGTATCCAGGTCTGGACCCGGCCCCCGGTGGCATAGTTTACCAGCATGCCGATACCGGTGACCCCGCCGGTGACGATGCCCACGGGCCGATAGAACCACAGGATGGTCAGGGCCTGGAGGGTGACGCTCAGCAGAATGGTCACCACGGTCCTGGCCTCCTTGCGAAAGGCCAGCGTGCGCTTTGCTTTGCCCAGCTTCACGGGCTTGTGATGAGTATGTGTGTTCATAGGGGCAGTATATCGAAAACTGGGGAAAAGTCAACGGGTCAAAGGGCAAAGTCCAAAATCGCCCTGGCGGTCAGGTCCCACTGCTCCTCGGGCAAGATGGCGGCAAGGCCGTCCCCCTTCTGGGGGCCGTAGTCCCCGAACTGGGCGTGGTTCCCGCCGGGAAGCTCCAGGGACAGGGCGCCATCGGGCAGATACTGCTCCCCCTCCATAAGCTTTTGCCGGTTCAGCACCCCGTCCTCGCTGCCGTGAATTTCCAGCACCGGCAGGGCAAGGGGCTTTGTCGCATAGGCGGCCAGCAGCACCAGCCCCGCAAGGCCCTCCTCCCGGGCGGCATAGAGGGCGGCCATAGCCCCGCCCATGGAGTGACCCCCCAGATACCAGCTTTTGTAGGCATAGGTATCCATAAGGCTGCGGGCGGCGTTCACCTTACATATGGCGAGGTTCCCCGGCATCTTCACTAAAAATACATCGAGTCCCCCCTGAGCAAGCGCCAGCATAAGGGGCGCATAGGCGGTGTATTCCACCTTGGCCCCGGGGTAGAAGATGAGGGCCTTTTGGGTGCCCGGACCGTCAAAGAGCAGACCGCCCTGAATGGGGCACACCGTGACGGCCTCTGTTCCCGCCAGGGCTTGGGCGGCCGCCGTTCCCGCCGGGTAGTAGCTGCCCACGTACACTCCGCAGACAAGAGCCAGCACCAACAAGAGGGCGCCCAGGGTCAATAGAAGCCGCTTCGTTTTCCGGTTCATACCAGCCTCCCGTTCAGCCTTCATAGGTTTTGTCAATCACCCGCATGGCCCGGGTCATGACGGGACTGCGGCGGAAGTAGAGCCAGGCCGCCACATCCGTCACCAGCCAGGATAGCGGATAGCACAGGCACAGCACCAGGAGCGTTGGGGTGTAGACAAAGGCCGTGTACAGCCACAGCAGCCGCACCCCGCAGATACCCACCGCCAGAATGAGGGAGGGGGTCACCACATCCCCCACGCCCCGGAGCACCCCGGGATATACCTCGATGGGCACCCACAAAAAGTAGAAGGGGACGAACATGGTGATGATGAACCAGGTGGTCTCAATGACCGCCGCATCGTCCGTCAGCACCCCCAGGACCCGCCGGGCAAACAGCAGCAGCAGGGCGCTGATGCTCACCGTCAGCCCGCCCAGGAACCAGAAGCCCTTCCTGGAGACTTCCTTCACCCTGTCCAGCTTCCCGGCCCCGTAGTTTTGCCCCACAAAGGTGGTCAACGCCGTGCCAAAGGCGTTGGTGGTGGCCCAATAGACCCCGTCCACCTTGCCGCTCATGGCCCAGGAAGCCACCACCACCGTGCCCAGGGTGTTGACCCCCACCTGCAGCAGCAGGTTGCTGATGCCGTACATGGAGGCCTGGATGCCGGAGGGGATGCCGATGCGAAGCATCCGCTTGAGCAGGGGCCAGTCCGGCGTCATCTGCCGTAGCTTCAGGCGAATGTCGCCCTTTTGGGTCATGAGCTTCCCGGTCACCAGCAGGGTGCTGACCCCCTGGGCAATGACCGTAGCGAGGGCTACCCCCTTAACCCCCCAGCCAAACACCGCCACGAACAGGATGTCGAGGGCAATGTTCAGCCCGCAGCCCACAAACAGGCACAAGAAGGGGTACCGGGAGTCCCCCAGGGACCTTAAAATGCCGGAGCCCATGTTGAACAGCAGCAGCAAGGGCGCACCCAAAAAATAGATGCGCTCATAGACGACGGCCTGTGCATAGGTATCTGCCGGGGTTTTCAGCAGCAGCAGCAGCCGAGGTGTCAGCGCCGCCACACCAAGGCCAATGCCCACCCCCAGCACGAGGCACATAAGGTAGCTTACCCCCATGGCTTTCTCCACCCGCGCATACTCCTGGGCGCCGTAGAGCTGGGCGATGACCACCGCCGCGCCTCCCGTCAGGGCCACGAAAAAGCCGATGATTAGGTTGCTCAAAATGGCGGGACTGCCCCCCACCGCAGCAAGGGCCGTGGTGCCCACAAACTTGCCCACCACAAAGGCATCCACCGCGTTATACAGCTGTTGAAACAGGGTCCCTGCCGCAATGGGCACAAAGAAACGAATCAGCCGGGGCAGAATCGGCCCCTCCAATAAATCACTGTTATGCATAGTTACTTTCTAAATTTTAGGGTTGGATGGTGTCGCTTGTCAGGAACCCCACCATGTCCTGGAGACTGCGAAGGCCCTTGGCCTTGAACCAGGTGGGGTTGATGACCTGTCGGCCCATGAACACCATCATGCTGGAGCGGCCCCCGTCCAGGTTATAGGCCACGGTGCAGCCGTAGCTAAGCAGGTCCTCCGTCACGTCCCCAAGGGTCACGGCCCCGTAGCCGGCGGCCACATGGTGGTAGGGGCAGATGGACCCCATGACCGTTCGCATGGTCACATCGTTATGGGACAGGGGATGCTTGTGGATGTCCAGGGCCTGACCGCCGTCGATGAGGGCGGGGCCAAAGACCCAGGCGTCCTGGACCCCCTGACTTAGCAGGTCCTCCGCCGTGGTGGCATGGGGGTCGATAAGCCGCATGGACCCGTCGGGGAAGAAGCCGAAGCCCACCTCATCCTGCTCCTGCTTGTGCACGATGCCGCGGCGAAGCTGGAGCCCGTCGGCGTTATAGCCAAAGGTGAAGTAGTCCCCGGTCACCGCCAGCACGGCCCGGTTCTGCCGGGCCAGCTTGGGGGCAGGCACCGCCGCACTCGGTCGGTCCCCGCCGCCGGAGAGAATGCCGATGGGCGGGTGGCCGTAGGTGCAGATGCAATCTGCCCGGGTCACCTTCCGCTTGGGCGTCATAAGCTCATAGGCCGCCACCACGCAGCCTTCCTTGCTGCAATAGAACCAGGGGCCTTCCTCCTCATCCCCGGTGTAGACAAGCTCCCCCTCGGGCAGGGCCTCGGCGGGCTGTACAGCCGCCCCGGAGGAGAACAGATATTCGCCCTCCAGCTCCCGCTGGTGGGTGCCGTTCCCACCGGCGGTGACGATTTGCCCGTCCGACAGCAGGGCCACCGTGTGCCACAGGCCCCCGTCCATGGCGACTACCGAGGGCCATGCTTCCACGTTGCACTGGCCGGCGCCGTTGTCCCCCACGGCCAGCAAACGGCCCTCCGCCGTTAGCCCCAGGGTAAAGTTGCCGCCGCAGCGGATAGCGATGATGTTTTGCCAGGTATCCACCTCGCATTGGCCGAAGCTGTTGTCGCCCACGGCCACGACGGTGCCATCTAAAAGCAAAGCCACGGAGTGGCGCAACCCGGCGGCGATGGCGGTGACATTCTGCCACCCGTCCACATCGCACTGACCGTCCAAATTCAGCCCCGCCGCCGCCACGGTGCCGTCCTTTTTCAGCCCCAGGCTGTGGAAGCCCCCGGCGGCCACGGCCGCAAGGTCCGTCCATTCCTCCGCCTGGGTGCGGCCGTACTGCCCGGCGCCCAGATGGGTGACGGTGCCGTCTGCATGGAGGACAAGGCCATGGTTCAGCCCCAGGGCGCCGTCCACCGCGTCCTCTATCTGCTGCACTTTTTCTGTGGCCCCCAGGGTATCCCCCACCAACGTCACCTGGCCCTCCTGCAGCACCATAAAAGAGAACATGCCCGAGACGATGTGCCCCTTAGGCGGCAGTTCGTTTGTAAGGCCCTCATATCGCTTGTCCCCGGTGAGTAGGCACCTTTCCCCCTGCACAAGGGTGTACCAGGCCCCGGCGTGGAGCCGCCGGGCGTAGGTCTCGTGGAGCTTCGGCTGTAGGTCAGCCCACTTTCCCGCAAGCTCCGCCTCCAGCTGGGCCCGGTCATCGGCGTCCTCCAGGGCAGCGGCGGCAGTAAGGGCCCCCGCATAATCAAAGGCGTCCAGGGCCTGTTGGGCCTTTCGGGCGGCGGCTGCATACAGGTCCTGCTGCCGCTGCTGTTCCAACTGCGCCTGCTGTTCCTGCTCCTTGCGGGCTGCCTCCTGCTGTGCCTCGGCCTGCTCCTGCTGCTCCCGGGCGGCGCTCAGGGCCTGGGCTTGCTGCAGCTGCCGCTGCCGAACAGCAAAATATGTCCCTGCCGAAAGGAGCAGCAGGGCCATAATCAAAAAAAACACAGTAAAACGGCGGCGCTTATTCATAGACAGCATTGTAGTCCCGCAGCCATGAAAATGTCAATACAGTCTTGATTCCCGGCAAAGGAAGATGGTATACTCTGCCATAGTATATAAGGAGGAATTTGCCCCTATGAAAGGCCGTCGATTGCTGGTATTGCTGTGCCTGGCCGTGGCCCTGCTGCCGGGATCCATCGCCGCCGGACAGGAGGAGACGGCCCGGAACCTGAGCAAAGCCTGCCGCATAGAGAAGAACGGCGCCGATGCCCTCTATTCCCACGACGGCAACTATAAAACCTATACCGCCTACGGCCCCGAGGACACGCTCACCATCCGGGCAAAGGAGCAAATGGGCGCTCTGTACTTTCGCCTGGGAACGGCCGAGGGGGCCTTCACGGCGGAGCAGACGGACGAAAACGGGGCGGTTCTTTGTCAAGAGACGAAGTTCGTCCAGGGCTATATCCTTTTGATGGAGCTGATGGAGGGCTGCACCGAGGTGCGTATTACGGCCCGGGAGCCCCTTTCTGTCTGCGAAGTGCAGGTCTATGGCCCCGGGACCCTGCCCGATTTGGTGCTGCCGGAGCCGCCGGTGGCCGAGACGGACTTTCTCATCGTCACCACCCACCCGGACGACGAATGGATTTTTCTGGGGGCGGTGTACCCCATCTACGGAAAGGAACGGGGCTATACCGGCACCATCGCCTATGTGACCACGCCCAACCTGGGCCGGGTCCACGAGGCCATCAACAGCACCTGGGCGGCGGGCATGCCCACCCTGCCCTATTTTCTGGGCTTCCCGGATGTGGACCGGGCGGCGCCCCAGAAGCTGAAGAACACCTTCCAAAAGGAGGAGGTGACACTGGCCCTCGTGCGCCTGTATCGGCAGATTCGTCCCCTGGTGGTGGTGGCGCAGGACCCGGAAAAGGGGGAGTACGGCCATTGGCAGCACATCATCAGCGCCCAAAGCGCCCGGGAGGCGGCTTTGCTGGCGGCGGACGAGAGCTTCGATTCGGAATCTGTGGAAGAATTTGGGGTCTGGACGGTGCAGAAGGTCTATCAGCACCTGGCAAAGGAGAACCCCCTGGAGCTGGATGTGACCTCGCCCCTCTCGGCCTACGGGGGCTTAAGCGCCCTGGAGGTGGCGAAGCTGGCCTTTAAGGAGCACAAGTCCCAGCAAAAATATGTGTTTCGCCCCGCCATCGGCCCCAAGTCCAAGGGGGACATCCGCTTCTTCGGCCTGACCTATTCCACCCTGGGGCCGGACACGGGGAACGATATGTTCGAGCATATCCGGGAAAAGGACCTGGTGATACACCGAAACGAGCCCACGCCCACGCCCACAGCAGCTGCCACGCCGGTGCCCACGGCGGCACCCACCACAGCGCCCACCATCGCACCCACCCCAGCGCCGGAACCTGAGCCGGAGAAGCGCATAGCCGGGCCCTGGGGGTTTGCCCTGGCGGCAGCGGCGGGTCTGGGCCTGGTGCTGGCCGGGAAACGACTGAGGCATAGAACATGAAGCATAGTATAAACGGAACATGGTCCAGGCTGACAGCTCTTTTGCTGTGCCTGGTGGCCCTTCTGGGCCTGTTCCCCTCCCGGGCCATAGCCCAGGGGGAGGAGGAAGTGCCCTTTACCCTGGTGGGTCCCGCCCGGAAGACGGACGGCCAGGCCAACCTGACGGATTCAGACGGCAGCACCCGGTTCACCCTCCGGGGCGGGGAACAGCTTTCCCTCTCCTGGGAAGGGGAGGTCCAGGGGGTACTGCTCCAATGGTATGACGTGTACGGCCAGGCGGTGCTTCGCTTTGTGAAGGACGGGGCCGTTATACAGACCCAGGAGTATGGGCAGCTGTCCTACCGGATGCTGGTGCAGGTTCCCGCAGGGGCGGACGGCCTGGAGATTGTCTGCGGGAAAAACAGCCTCATCAGCCTTTGCGAGGTGCGTTTGCTGGCCTCGGGGCAGATGCCCACCTGCCTGACGGTGCCGGGTACCGTGGATTTGATGCTGGTCCTCTCCGGGGTCAGCGAGGAACTGGACCTGCTGGGCGGCCTGCTGCCCCTGTATACGGGGGAACGGGGCCTGAAAACCGCCATCGTCTATGTGGGCCGGGACTACGGCTACAAGGTTCAGGAGGCCTTCGCCGCCTTCAAGGCCATGGGCATAGACGTGATACCCCTGTTTTTGCAGCGGGAGGACCAGGCCGCCCCCGCCATGGAACGGCTCAACGGCCTTTGGCGGCCCCAAACCCTGGTGCCGGAGCTTGCTCAGCTCATACGGCAGTATGCCCCCAAGGTGGTGGTGACCTGCGACCCGAAGGACACCCTTTCCATGGCCCGGGCCCCCTACACCGCCCAGCTGATGCAGAGCCTGATGCAGAACGACAGCACCACCAGGGAGTTGCCGGTGCAGAAGTTTTACTATCTGTCCGCCGCCGGGAGCACCCAGGTGGACTGGACAGCCCCCCTGGCGGTTTATGAGGGGCAGACCGCCCAGCAGGTGGCCCAGAGAGCCTATGGCTGCTATGCCTCCGAAAGCTCCTTTGCCACGGAGATTCCCCCCTTTAGCCGGTTCACCCTGGCCTTCACCCGGGTGGGGGCGGACACGGAGGGGAACGATTTGCTGGAGCACCTGGACAAGGCCGCCCTGCAAACCTATAGAGAGCCCACCTTCTCTGCGGCGCCCACGGCTGCCCCTGTACCCACGGCCACGGCGGTCCCGGTCGTCCCCACGGCGGCGCCTTCCCTCACCCCCGCCCCAGAGGAGCAGCAGACCCAAGGGGAGGCCCATTCTCCCATCCGGCTTATCGGCGGCGTAGCGCTGCTGGGCATCGGAATCGCTATATATATAATAAGGAAGAAACGAACCCCCGCCCTGGCCCTCATGGTCCTGGGCCTGGGGCTGATGCTGCTGGAGGTGACGGCGCCCCGGCAGCCCCGGGAGGAAAGCTTTGCCCCGGAGGTCACGGCGGCTCCCGCCACCCTGGCGCCCACCGCCGCACCTACCGCGGCGCCTACGGCTACGGCGGCCCCTACGGCCACGGTGGACCCCTGGGCGGCCTACTTCCGTAAGGAAGGGGAGCCCAAGGAGGTGGTGGTGTCCGACTATGAGGCGGGCCACTGGGAGTATCGGTCCGACATCCTCTCCGTGCTCATCGACAAACAGGAGTATCGGGCGGACAACCACCCCTACTGCCGCTACGTTGCCCATGTGCGTATGCGGGAGGCGGACTGCTTCCGGGGCGTGGTGGCTTCCAACTATGCCCTGGCCATGGCCAACGAGCCGGCCTGGCGGCTGGCCAGGAACTATAGGGCGGTGCTGGCCATCACCGGGGACAACATCAACAATGCGGACCTGGGCTATAAGGGCATCCTCATTCGCAACGGCGTCCTCTATTCCGACGGGGTGGGGGAGGACTCCCTGGTCATCGGCAAGGACAGGACCATGCGCATCGTCCATCCCGGGGACAGCAGCGGCGTGGAGCTGCTGGATGAAGGGGTGCTGTCGGTCTATAGCTTCGGCCCCACCCTGGTGGAAGACGGCCGGGCCAACCCCAACGTGATGCGGCACAGGGTGGGGAAGGAGAACCCCCGCTGCGGCGTGGGCATGGTGGAGCCGGGGCACTTTGTCGTCATCGTCACCGACGGCCGGGATGCGTCCCGGGCCTATGGCATCACCCTGGAGGAGTTTGCCCAAATGTTTGTGGAGGAGGGGGCACAGGTGGCCTACAACCTGGACGGGGGTGCTTCCGCCGCCCTGGTGTTCATGGGCGAACATGTGAACTGGCAGTCCGGCGGCCCCCAGCGCACGTGGGCGGACGCCCTGGTCTGGGGCTATTCCCCGCTGGTCCCCGGCACATTGGACCCCATCATTCGCATGGGGGATAGGAGGAGCTATTGATGAAGCGGCTTTGGATAATGGCGTTGCTTTCGGCGCTGCTGCTGGGCTGCGGCAGAGAGGAACCGGTTCCTACCATCGAGGAGGCAGCGGCAACCCCGGCGCCTACGGCTGCCCCCACCCAAACGCCGACGCCCACGCCCCTTTGGGCAGAGATTGCCGGGGTGCCGGTGGGGGAGGACACCCGGGAGCTGACCCTAAATCAAGTGCCCACCGGGGCGGAGCTGGCTCTTTTGGCCCAGCTGCCGAAGCTGGAAACCCTGGATATAACGAAGGCCCAGGCCACGGCCGCGGAGATTTCCGCCCTTGTGGCCGCCCTGCCCCAGGTGCAGGTGGCGTATGGGCTCACCCTCCTGGGGGTGCCGGTGGGCCCGGATACCCGGGAGCTGACCTTTAACAACCAGCCCATAGACTCCCTGGAACCCTTTTATGAGGTGCTGCCGCTGCTGCCCCGGCTCGCCTCCCTTGAGATGTGCGGCTGCGGCGTGCCCAACGAGGACATGGATGCCCTGCGCCGCGCCTTTCCCCAGGCGGGCATCGTCTGGTCCATCGAAACCCGGCACTTTTGCGTGCGGACGGATACGGACCATTTTGCCACCTGGCGCATCTATCAGGTGGACGAAAACGGCAAGATTCTCTATGCGGAGGGCATCAACTTCCTCACCAACGAGGATTTGGACTTTTTGCAGTACTGCCACGACATCGTGGCCCTGGACGTGGGGCACAACAAGCTCAAGAACATCGAGTTTGTCCGCAGCATGCCCAAACTGAAATACCTGATTATCTCCGATAACCCCATCGAGGATTTCTCCCCCCTGTCCGGGCTGGAAAACCTAATCTACCTGGAGGCCTTCCTCACCCATGTGACGGATTTGACCCCCCTGTCGAAGATGTACTCTCTGCTGGATTTGAACCTGGTGGGCACCCCGGTGACGGACCTCTCCCCGCTGTACGGCTTAAAGGAGCTGGAACGGCTGTGGCTGTCCGTCTATGGCCTGCCCAACTGGCGGGAGGTGCAGCAGCAGGCCCAGGCGCAGCTGCCCCATTGCCAGGTGGCCGTTATGACGGACAAGGATTCCACGGGCCAGGGTTGGCGCCGCCACCCCCGCTATGCGGAGTATCGGCTGGCATTGGGCCGGGCCACACCCTAAAATCCGAAGATTTTTTACAAAAAAATATAATTTCCCCCTACCATTTTGCATACGGTATGATATACTATATGCAGCCGGAATTTTACATTTCTGTGAAGGACTGGCAAAAAAATTATGTAGGAGGGGAAACTTCTATGGGAACCAATGCACCTAAGAAGGGCGGTATCCTGCGGGCATACCTGAACTTCAACGTACTGTACAAGATTCTGATCGGTCTTGTCATCGGCGCAGTGGCGGGCATCATCCTGGCGGCCAGCGGCATCACCGCCCTGCCGGCCTGGATCAGCATGTTCGGCACCATCTTCACCCGTCTGCTCAAAATGATTATCATCCCCATGATTGTGGGCTCCCTGGTGGTGGGCGCTTCCTCCGTATCCCCCGCTACCGTGGGTAAGGTGGGCATCCGCGTGGTCATCATCTATCTGGCCACCTCCGCCTGCGGCGTTATCATCGGCCTTCTGATGGGCAACATCTTCCGTCCCAGTGCGGAGCTGGCACAGGTGACGGAGCTGGCCGCCGAAGCCGCCGGCAAGACCGCCAATGTCAGCGTCTGGTCCGTCATTTCCGACATCGTGCCCACGAGCGTGCTCACCTCCCTGGTGAACGAGACCGTGCTGCAGGTCATCTTCTTCGCCCTTGTCTTCGGCCTGTGCCTGAGCTACATGAAGGTCTCCGATGACGAGCGCATCCGCACCATCTCCACCACCATGTACAACGTGTTCGACTGCCTGTCCGAAATCATGATGAAGATTGTGGCCGGCATCATGCAGTATGCCCCCATCGGCGTGGCCGTGCTCATCTGCGAAGTGTTCGCCAAGAACGGTGCCAAGGTGGCCGGTGCCCTGCTCACCGTCACCATCGCCTGCTTCGTGGGCTATGCCATCCACATCATCCTGATCTATGGCGGCCTCTTGAAGCTCTACCGCATCAAGATTGGCACCTTCTTCAAGGAAGCCCGGACGCCGTTCATCACCGCTTTCGTCACCCGTTCCTCCAACGGTACCCTGCCCACCACCATGACCGCCGCCGAGAACCTGGGCGTGGACAAGGAAGTGTATGCCTTCTCCCTGCCCCTGGGCGCCACCATCAACATGGACGGTACCGCCATCTATCAGGGCGTGTGCGCGTTCTTCCTGGTGATGAGCTGCTTTGGCCGCGGCCTCACCTTCGGTGAGATGGGCATGATTGTGCTGCTTGCCACCCTCGCCTCCATCGGCACCGCGGGCGTGCCCGGCGCCGGCGCCATCATGCTGGCCATGGTCATGCAGGGCATCAACCTGCCCATTGCCGAGGGTACGATCCTGGCCGGCGCCTATGCCATGATCCTGGGCATCGACGCCATCCTGGATATGGGCCGTACCGCGCTGAACGTGGTCGGCGACCTGACCTGCACCTGCTGCGTCGCCAAACGGCTGAATTATCTGAAAGAGGACTCCCTGATCAAATAATCCATGAATCGGAACCTTCTGGATAAAAGACTGCGGGAGCTGGGGCTCTACAGCAGCTTCTATCTCCGAAAGGAGATGAAGCCGCTGGCGCAGCTTCTGGCGGAGGGGGAGCAGCTCAACTGCATCCTCACCGGCGTCCATGAGGCCAACCGCAAAATGCTGGCCGTCACGGACCGGCGCCTGATCCTCATCTTCACCGGCGCGCTCGCCGCGGGAGAGGCGAAGGTGATCCGGCGGGACGGGGTGGAGAGCTGGGAATTCGAAAAGAAGCTCCTGTTTTCCAGAGTGCGGCTCACCCTCAAGGACGGGGACAGCTATCTTCTTACCAATACGCAGGGCTCGCTGAAAAAGCTCTTCGAGTGGGCCATGGCGCAGCCCCTGCCCGCGGAAACGGATTAGGGAAGATCCTGCCAAAGCACAACACAAAACGAGAAACAGCTCCGCTTCGGCGGAGCTGTTTTTTGCCTGTTCAAGAGGGTCAGCGGAGCTGTTTTTCTGTCTGTTCAAGACGAAAAGCCTGTGCTATAATAAGCTAAATAGACGGCCCTCGCCCCAAAAACCGGCAAAGGAGTGCTGCTGCGTGAATATCTACGCCGCATTTACGCTGTTTTCTCTGACCATCCTGCTCTACTGGGTGATCTCGGAGCTGTTTACGATTTTCTTCCGCTTCACCGGCCTGCCGGAGGAGAAGGCCCGCTTCCAGGTCATCTCCCTGCTGACCGGCTGCGGCTTCACCACCCGGGAGAGCGAAATGATCCTGTCCAACCGGCGGCGCCGCAGGCTCGCCCGGATCACCATGCTCTTCGGCTATGTGTTCAACATCACCATCGTATCCGCTTTCATCAATATCTTCCTCTCGCTGAAGCTGGCGGAGCTGGGGGACTCGCTGCTGGTGGTGCTGATCCCTCTGGGGGTGATCGCCATCATCTTCATCTTCATCCGGGTGCCGGCGGTCCGCGCCTGGGGCGACCGGGTGCTGGAGGGCTTTGCCAACCGCATGATCCGCGGCGGCGAGGGCAATATCGTGATCCCGCTGGACTATCTGGGGAAGGACTCCATCGCCCTGGTCACTCTCCGCTATATCCCGGAGGAGTATCAGGGCGTGTCCCTGGCCCAGACCGGACTGAAGGCGGACACGGGGATCCTGGTCATGCTGGTGGAGGGCGCCGACGGGAAGACGGTGCCTGCCGGGGCGAACACGGTCTTTCGGCTGGGCGACAAGCTGACGGTCTTCGGCGACTACGCCACCATCTGCCGCACCTTCCACGCCCGGGAGAGCTTTAACGAGGACGAATGAGGCCGAGGGTCTCACAGCAAAAGAACAATTTGATACAGGGGGGATCACCATGGAAAAATTCAAGGATCTGCAATACGAGAGACCGGATCTGAAGGAGCTGCGCGGAGAATACAAACGGCTCCTGGCCGGCTTCAAACAGGCAAAGAGCTTTGAGGAGGCGGACCGGGTCTTTCTGGCCATGCAGGGGCTGATGGAGAAGCTGATGACCCGGCAGACCATCGCCCATGTCCGCAACACCATGAACATGAAGGACGCCTTCTACGACGGGGAGATCCAGTTCTTCAACAAAGAGATGCCGAAGCTGATGATGCTGGTGAAGAAGGTGGGCAAGGCTCTGCTGCAGAGCCCCTTCCGGCCCCAGATGGAGGAGAAGTACGGTACGCTCATGTTCAAGGACATGGAGGAGCAGCAAAAGCTGGTGAAGCTCAGCACCATCCTGCCCTCCATCCGGGAGAACAAGCTGCGCACCGAGTATTCCAAAACCGCCGCGGCCTGCTCCGTGGACTTCATGGGCGAAACGTGCAATTTCTACGGCCTGCTGCGGCACATGCAGTCCACCGACCGGGCCGAGCGCAAGGCGGCCTTCCAGGCCTGGGCCGGGCTCTACGAGAGTGTGTCCGGCAAGCTGGACGAGCAGTACGGCAAGCTGGTGAAGCTCCGCTGCGGCATCGCCAAGCGCCTGGGCTTCAAGAGCTTCATCGACTATGTCTACCTGGCCCGCAGCCGCTATGACTACGGCCCGGAGCAGGTGGCCGCCTTCCGGGAGGCGGTGCGGCAGTACATCACCCCGCTCTGCGGGAAGATGTACCGGGAGCAGGCCCGGCGTCTGGGTCTGGAGAAGCTGGAGTACTATGACGAGGCCCTGGTCTTCCCCGACGGCAATGCCGTTCCCCTCGGCAGCCCCGAGGAGCTGACCGAGAAGGCCCGCCGGATGTACGAGGAGATGTCCCCCGAGACCGGCGAATACTTCAACTTCATGACCGAGCACGAGCTCTTCGACTTCGTCACCCGGGAGAACAAGCACCTGGGCGGCTACTGCACCTTCCTGCCGGACTACAAGGCGCCCTTTATCTTCTCCAACTTCAACGGCACCTCCGCGGATATCGACGTGCTGACCCACGAGGCCGGCCACGCCTTCGAGGCCTACTATTCCTCCCGGCGGCTGCCGCTGGCCAGCATGACCTTCTCCACCAGCGAGATCAACGAGATCCACTCCATGAGCATGGAGTTCTTCGCCTATCCCTATATGGAGCGCTTCTTCGGCGACAAGACCGACAAGTACCGCTACGCCCATTTCTGCGATGCGCTGAAGACCATTCCCTATCTGGTCAGCGTGGACGAGTTCCAGCACCGGGTCTTTGAGAATCCCGGCTCCGGCCCAGCCGACTGGCGCCGCTACTGGAAGGAGATCGAGGGGAAGTACATGCCCTGGCGCAGCTACGACGGCAACGCCTTCCTGGAGGGCGGCGGCTTCTGGATGCAGAAGCAGCATATTTTCCTCTACCCCTTCTACTATGTGGACTACGCCATGGCCCAGATGGGCGCCTTCTCCCTCTACCGCATGCAGCAGGAGGGCGGCGACGCCTGGGGCAGCTATCTGAAGCTCTGCGCCATGGGCGGCAAGTACGGCTATTTCGAGACCCTCCAGCGCGCCGGCATCCCCATGCCCCTGGATCCCGCGGTGGTGAAGGAGACCGCCGCCTTCGCGGAGCAGTACGCGGAGCAGCTGAAACAGAAGCTGTAATTGCATCCGAAACGCAAAAGAACAAAAAAGACAGCAGGCCGCCCGTCCAGGCGGCCTGCTTTGGCGATCCGGGGGAGCCGGATTTATCGTTTGATGTACAGCGGCATGTCGTATTCGTCCAGGCCGTTTTCCGCAAAGCCCAGGGACTTCCAGAAGCGGACGGAGTCCGCCTTCGTGCTGTTGAGCTCGAAAAACCGGGCGCCCTCCGCCTGGGCGCAGCGGGCCAGGGCCTCAAAGCAGCGGTGTCCCGTGCCGCCGCCCCGGTGCTCCGGGAAGACCCAGAAGTCCAGGATGAAGCACTTCCCGCCCTCACTCTCATAGATGCAGAAGGAGGCGGCCCCGATCCGCTGCCCGTCCCGCAGGAAGTAGATCATGTACTGCCGGTCCGTTGGGCGGAGCATGTGTGCCTCCAGGATTCCGCGGTATTCCGCCCCGGTGAAGTAGGCCAGATCCTCCTCGTCCTCCGGGTCGATGATCCCGTCACGGAGCAGGTACTGAATGTGCAGCTCCCAGAAGGCTCCGAGCCCGGCGGGCGGAATCTCTTCGATGCCGATCATGGCTCTGCCCTCCCGCCGCTCAGTCCGCGTCCTCGTCCAGGGCCTCCAGCAGGAAGCTCACCGGGCGGAAGCCGTCGTTGCAGGAGATCATGGCGGAGCGGGGATTCTGCATCCAGCCGTCGTAGAGGTCCTCCGCCCCGTGGGCCAGGGCCATCACGAAGGGGGAGAGGCTGTCCCAGGCGCTGTCGCAAAAGCCCGCCGGCTTCTGCCAGCCCTTGGCGGTGAAAACCTGCCCCAGATGCATGGAGCAGGCGTGCTGGATGGGCTTTTCGTATTCCCGGCTCAGCTCGGGGTAAGAGGCCATGCGCATGACCGTGATGCGGACCTTTTTCATCCTTCGGTTCCTCCGTCTTTTGCCTTTTCGGGGAGATTGTAACACGCCCCGCCCCCGAAGGCAACAGGAAAGCCGCCGCCCCGCCGCAAAAAGGCGTTTCGCGGGGATTTCCCTTGCATCCAATCGATTCTTGTGATATGGTATGGCTTCGGAAAGACCAGGAAGGCAGGCTTCGGAGATCGTGATGAGAGAGAAGATGCACAGACTGCAGGAAAACCGGACGCGCGCTGCGATTGTCCTGAATATGCTGATCGCGGCGCTCAGCCTCTTTGTGAACGGCTTCGGGATCTATCTGACCATTCGGGCCGACATCGGCGCCGCGCCCTGGGACGTGCTGAGCCTGGGCCTGTCGAAGACCCTGGGGATCCTCTACGGGAACGCCTCCATCGCCGTGTCCCTCACGATCCTGCTCATCGACGTTCTGATGCGGGAGCCCATCGGCATCGCCATGTTCATCGACGCCGTGGTGGTGGGCAAGGCGGTGGACTTCTTCAACTGGCTGGATCTGGTGCCCCGCGGCAGCTCTCTGGCGGTCTCGGTCCCCATGCTGATCGCGGGCCTCTTTGTCCTGGCCTATACCCAGTACACCTACATGGTCGCCTCCCTGGGCTGCGGGCCGAGGGACACGCTGCTGGTGGGTCTGGCAAAGCGGCTCAAGCGCGTCCCCATCGGCCTGGTGAGCATTGCGCTGCTCAGCACGGCCACGCTGATCGGCTGGCTGCTGGGCGGCCCCGTGGGGCTGGGGACCCTCCTCTGCGCCTTCGGCGCGGGGCCCATTATGCAGCTCGCCTTCCGGACGGTGCGCTTTGACGCCACCGCCATCCGGCATCAGCGCCTGCGGGATTCGATCAAGGTCTTTTTTGCGTGAACGGGTCTCCCAGACGCGGGGGGCGAAGCAAGAATAGACCCGTACGGGCGCAGGGCAGGCAAAAAAGAAAGCCCCGTACGGGCGCAGGGCTCCCCGCCTGCGGGCGGGCCCGGGCGCGGCTCTGGAGCGCCACCGGCGCTCCATTCACTCCCGCGCCCCTCGAGCCCCGTACGGGAAAAAGAAACA
The DNA here is from genome assembly GCA_017451295.1 of Clostridia bacterium. GTDB lineage: Bacteria > Bacillota > Clostridia > Christensenellales > CAG-138 > RUG472. The sequence goes on along the minus strand of JAFSPW010000065.1, from coordinate 5,589 downwards.
CCCCACCATCGGTGGGGTGCTTCTTTTTGGCAAAGGGCATGTACTTTGATACAATGAATCACTTTCATATGGGAGGGATTCATTTTTGCCTTTTTAAACGCAAAGTGAACCACATTCGTGGCAAAGGTATAAAAGGCAACTAGACACCGAGACCTCCGGCATAGCGCGGTGTGATCCTCGGCCGCTTTGTTACTTGGTCACAAGTTAAACGAATTATTGATTTATGAGTTATTTGATAGTGTGCAGACTGTGTGTGCCGACAAACAACTCGTCGATAGAATACAGCGCGGCCTTGCTGTCCATGAAAATCTCACTGCCTTCCCGGCGGCAGTTTTGGGATTCATCCCCTCCACCGATCGTGGGTTCTGTAATATCTCTTTGCGTATTGACGCGGAGTCATACCGGTGTGTTTGCGGAAAACCCTGATAAAGTGGCTTGGTGATGAGAACGCAAGAAACTCAGAGATCTCGGTTTCGGAGTAATCAGAGTAAAGAAGCATGTTTTTTGCGGCCTCTATTCTTTTTGAACAGATATACTTTTGAATGCTGATTCCTTTTTTCTTACTGAACAGGGAGTTGAGATAATTGGGGGATAGTCCTGAGGCATCGGCTACATCTTCAAGCCTTATCCTCTCATGAAGATGATAGTAAATATAATCCATAGCTTTCCATACAGGACGCGGCAAAGCAGATTGATCGGAATCATCCTGTTCTGCTTTTTCTGTTCTATGGGCATGTTGTTTCTTCATCTGCTCTGTGTAATCCGTGAACATGGCTGTATGCAATTCATACACTTCATCCACGGTTTTGCAGAGATCAACTTTCTGGATATAGAGATCGCTCAGATTGTATGCCCTCTGTGCCTCCATACCTCCCTCAATGGCAAAGCGGCATGCAAGCGTGATCGCTGCGACGAAAAGATATTTCTTATCCCTGAGAGGATCGCTGGACAGCTTGCCCGCGATACCGGTGCGGAACAGGCGCTTGCTTTCCTCAATGGAGCGCAGATCGCCGTCACGGAGATATTCATACTGCAGCAGTTCCTCATCGTAGGAGTGATGATAATTCTCTTCCTCCCGCTGCAGGAAGGAAAGGTAGGTAAGTTCTTTATTCATAGTTGGATTATATTATAATTCGTTGAAAAATGCTATACTGTTTTTTTCATATTTGTTATTCTTTGCGCAGAACCGGGGAAAGCAGGGATAACACATATGAAGACAAGGGATTTGACAAGCGGTAATCTGTTGCGCGAAATCATCGAATTTGCGGTTCCGGTGTGGCTGGGGCTGTTGTTCCAGCAGCTTTATAATCTTGCGGATACGGTGATCGTCGGAAGACTGCTCGGAGTCAATGCCCTTGCGGGGGTGGGGTCCACTACAGGGCTTACGTTTCTCGCACTTTCAATATCGACAGGCCTTGGCAACGGGTTCGCGGTCTCGGTGTCGCAGCGTTTCGGCGCAGGTGACGAAGCAGGTGTGAAGAGGTGTTTTGGGAATGCCGTGACGCTTTCACTGCTCATTGCCGCTGTTCTCACAGCGGTCACCGTTCTGGCTGCGGATCCGGTTTTGATGGTAACAGAGACGCCGGAAGAGATCTATGGATATGCGCATGATTATGTGGTCGTAATCTTTTCAGGCCTGGTCTGCACGGTATGCTATAACCTTTTTGCGGCAGCTCTCAGGGCAGCGGGTGACAGCAGGACGCCGGTAATCGCGCTGATTGTGGCATCGGTCATCAATGTCGTTTTGGACATTATGATGATCGGAACTTTGAAAATGGGAGTTTCCGGGGCGGCTTTGGCAACTGTGATTTCCCAACTTTTGTCAGCCTTCTTCCTTCTCCTGTGCATCGAAAAAAGAGGAGGTGCGCTTAGAATAACGTTTGAGCAGTTGCGGCTCTCCAAGGGAATATCTGGAGAACAGATGAAAACCGCATTACCCGTGACCCTTCAGGGAGCGGTGATTGCCTTTGGGATCCTGATCGTTCAGACGTCAATTAATTCCATGGGAACGATATACGTTGCCGGATGTACGGCAGGCAACAAGCTGTACGGCATTATGGCGGCACCGATCGAGGCTGTCTGCCAGTCCATGATACCGGTATCGGGACAGAATTACGGGGCGAAGAAATACGACAGGATCGATGAAGGCCTGAGGACGGTGCTGATAATCGGATGGATCCTGACAGGTATTCTGGGAATGATAGCATGGCTGTTTGGACCGGCTATGATGAGACTGTTTGTTGACAATGCAGCGGGCGAGGTTATCGCTTACGGGCATCAGTTTATGCTTTTTTATGTCCTGGGTTACGGCTTCCTGACCATACAGATGAGTATGTGCTTTTCCCTGCAGGGAAGCGGATTTGCCGGGATGACGGTTGTGTCCGGAGTACTTGAAACCGCGGGCAGGATATTTGGCGCGGTCATTCTGGCAAGGGTATTCGGATTTGTCGGGGTATGTCTGGCGCTTCCGCTTGCGTGGATATTCACATCGCTGTATCTTATACCGACTTATTTGCGCTGCAGAAAGAAAATGAGGATAGACGGAAGCGGTATGGTGAAAACGGATGTAATGAAGCACAAATCCTTAGGGGAAGTGAGCGCGTGACAAAAAAGAAAAGCTGGAACGGTTTATCGATTATCCATGATTTAACGATAGAAGAGCACAACATGTAGTCCAATGGCCAGAACTGGCCTCATAATACCGCTGCATATTGCGCTTTTTCGCCGTTCAAATGAATCGCCCGCGTTTCAAAAGACTCGCCATATCAAGCCTTTCCGGGCATAAAAGAAGAAACAGCAGATTGACCGATTGTATCAATCTACTGTTTCATCTTTGGCAAAGAGCATGTACTTTGATACAATGAATCACTTTTGATCGGGAGTTGTTCATTTTTCCAATCCCATTATAATTTGAATCATGCTTGTTCGATTGTTCCGCCGCCGAGGACGAGATCTCCGTCATAGAGCACGGCGGCCTGACCGGGCGTGATCGCCCGCTGCGGCTCGTCAAAGACGATCCTGACCTTGTTATGTGGCAGCGGGTACACCGTCGCAGGCCGCTCCGCCTGGTGATAGCGCGTCCTGACGGAGGCGAGGATCGGCCCGTCAGGCTCTGGGATCGACAGCCAGTTGAAGTCCGCCGCTATCAGCTCCCGGCGATACAAGGCCTCTTCCGGTCCGACCGTCACGGTATTGCGCGCCATGTCCTTTTTCAGGACGTACACGCGCTCTCCCATCGGCATCTCCAGACCGCGGCGCTGCCCGACGGTGTAGCGCAGCGCGCCGCGGTGGCGGCCGACAAGCTGACCGCTTTCGTCCAGAAAGTCGCCCGCCTCTTGCTTCCGGCCCGTCCAGCGTTCGATAAAGGCGGAGTAATCGCCGTCGGGGATAAAGCAGATGTCCTGGCTGTCGTGCTTGTCTGCGTTGACAAGTCCGTGCACCTCCGCGATCCGCCGCGTCTCCGCCTTCGTCAGCCCGCCCAGCGGGAGACGCAAATGCGCAAGCTGCTCCTGTGTGAGCATGTAGAGGACGTAGCTCTGATCCTTGCTCTCGTCCGCGGCCTTCAAAAGCTGCCAGCGTCCCGCTTCCTCACGAAAACGGACGCGGGCATAGTGCCCGGTCGCAATGCAGTCAAAGCCCTCCCGCAGCGCGTGCTCGAGCAGCGCGTCGAATTTCAGGAAACGGTTGCAGTCGATGCAGGGATTCGGTGTCCGTCCGGCCTCGTATTCCGAGATGAATCTGCGGATGACCTTCTGCTCGAAGCGCCGCGAAAAGCAAACGGATTCGTGCGGGATGCCCAGCTGATGGCACACGAAGGCCGCGTCGTCTTCATCCCGGTCGGAGCAGCAGCCCTTCGGGTTCTCGCTCTGAAACGCCGCGGGGCGGTACAGGCGCATCGTCGCGCCGGTACAGTCGTACCCGGCCTCTTTCATCAGCAGAGCGGCGACGGAGCTGTCCACGCCTCCGCTCATGGCGATCAGGGCGCGCTTCATGTCTTTCCGCAGCGTTGTCTCAATCACTTTACCACACCTTTCCTATTGACTTGGTAGGTTTGCTTGTTTATACTTCAACCAGTACAGATTGTCAAGCCCAAACGCTGCACGGACCATATGATTCACGGAGGAAAAGAAAATGAAGATCGCTTTATACTCATTTTGATATTTACAGATCAAATTTGCAAAAACAGGATGGTTTTTGATCGCTTTTTCTTCATCGGCGGCAGTTTAACGAATACTATCATAGTTTAACGATTACCCATGATTTAACGATAGAAAAGCATAACATGTAGGGTGAGAGCTGGCGTTGGCATCAAATCGACGCTACATATTGTGCTTTCCGCTGTTCAAATGAATCACCCGCGTTTCAAAAGGCCAGACGCATCAAGCCTTTCCGGGCATAAAAGAAGAAACAGCAGATTGACCGATTGTATCAATCTACTGTTTCATCTTTGGTGACCCGTACGGGACTCGCTTGCATTTTTCGCCTTGCGGGGGACGGCGAAAAATCAAGGAATCAGCCAGTTTTTGAACTGGCTGATGAAAGCCCCGCCGGGGCTTTCGGACATGATTCGAGTCCCGTACGGGCAAAGAAAAAACTCCGCCTGTGGCGGAGCTTTTTCTTTGGTGACCCGTACGGGACTCGAACCCATGTTACCGCCGTGAAAGGGCGGTGTCTTAACCTCTTGACCAACGGGCCGGAGAAAGGGCGCAGGCGAAACGTCTGCGCCCTGCATGGTAGCGGCACCTGGATTCGAACCGGGGACACTTCGGGTATGAACCGAATGCTCTGGCCAACTGAGCTATGCCGCCATATGCTGCCGAAACAGCATTAGGAATTCTAGCAGACCAACTCGAAAATGTCAACTCCTTTTTTCGAAAAAAGAAAAATTCCCTCTTGAAATATGGAATCGGATGTGCTATTATGTACAAGCTTCCGATTTTCGGAGGGCTAGCTCAGCTGGTTAGAGCGTCCGCCTCACACGCGGAAGGTCGACGGTTCGAGTCCGCCGCTCTCCACCATCAAAGAAACCTCTTTTGTCTACCAAGACAAGAGAGGTTTCTTGTTGTTCTATCCGTTTGAATATGATATAATCAGCTTAATTAATCGTAATTTTGGAGGATAATATGGAAGCACAGGAATTATTCGAACTTGCCATGAAACACATATATGGAGATGGCGTTCCGGAAGACAATGAGTTGGCGGTCAAGCTACTAACACAAGCGCATGATATGGGTCATGTTGAAGCTACTTATAACTTGGGAATCTGTTATCATTATGGCTATGGCGCAGATGTTGATTTAGCAAAAGCTTTTGATTTGTATCTGGAATCCGCAAAGGCAGGCTACGGAAAAGGCATGGAACTTGTCGGAAGATTTTACAACAGAGGAATATACGTTGAACGTGATCGCGTTAAGGCTGAGCATTGGCTGTCAAATGCTATTGAAAGCTCTGATCCAGCTGCGATTGAAGAAGCAAAAAAAGAGCTGTTGTTTGAAGGATAAGACAAATACCCGTTTATCAGACCCTGCTCTGGTACACTTTTAGGCGTTCTTTCTCTGCTTTGGTGTCCTTTTACGCGGTTTTAGGCAT
>JAFSPW010000064.1 GCA_017451295.1 Clostridia bacterium | reverse complement strand
CGTCGGCCCCTACGGTCGGGATGACAAGAGGGGGAAACGGTGGAGGCAAGGGTTGTCGATATAGGGCAAGGCCCTTCGATATACTTGCTTCGCAAATTCGATATATGCCCTAAGGGCATTCGATATGATATACATCCCTTCTTGTCCGCAGACATATCGTATCAAAGATATATCGAGCCCTAAATGGGCATATCGAACATCCGGCAGGATGTATATCGAAAATGGGCGGCTTCGGCCGCCCATTTATGCCCCCTCACACGGGGGCCGTAGGCCGTCATGTCATTACCTTTCTTCGGTGAACACTTCCCCGGTGAGGGTGTTCACATACAGGCTGTCGGCGGCCCAGCCCATGACCAAGGTGTCGGCGGTGGCATAGTGCTCGATGTATTCGAGCACCCCATCCTTGAACCCGAACTCGTACCAGCGGCCGTCGGTCATAACGGGGTCAATGGTGCAGTAGTGCCCGTCAGCGACCGCATTCACATCCACGCTTGCCACGCTGTCCTTCCCGAAGGTCGCCTCCGCCACGGCCCGCACATAGGCAAAATACTCCTCCCCGCCCATGTGGTCATAGTCGATGGTTCTAAGGTCCATCTCCGGGTTATAGAGGTCGTGGCACTCGGCCCTGACGATATAGCCGGACTTGGCGGCGATGTCCATGTTGACCCACTCATTTTCGATGTGATAATAGTTCTCCCGATAGCCGGAGTTATCGATATAGTAGGTCAGTTCCCCTTCCTTCAGGTTGTACGCCCCGGGCATATCCTTCTCTATGGCTCGCTCGTTGGCGGTGGACATGAACTGCAGATACATATGGGTCACCTCCGCCACGGTCATATCCCCCTCGGCCGGCTCCTTGGGGTTGCCCTGCTCAAAGTCCTCCGGAGCCACCAGGTGGACCACCTGTTCGTTATGGCGGATGTCCGCCGGGAAGCAGACCCCCTCCTCCATGCAGATTTCGTCCGGGTGGACCTGCAGGGCGCAGAGGGTGCCGCTGTCATAGACCAGGGTGATATAGCGGCCGTCCGCCAGCTTCAGGGCGGCATCCATCTCTATCCAGTTGCCGTTTCTGTCCTTGCTGCCCCCGAAGTGGTCCCTCTGCTCCTTGTCCAGCTGGGTGCCGAGGTACTCCGCTATCCGCTGGCCGTCGGCCATAAAGTCCCCCGCCCCGGTGGCTTCGATGCGGGCGTTGTCCGCCGAGAGTAGGCTCAAATCTTCCGCCAGCAGCACGCACACAAAGTCGTTCTTTTCGTTGCTCAGGCGCAAAATATCGGGCCGATAGCCCTGGGTGTCCGTATATAAATCTACCCCAATCTCTCCTAAATCCAGCTCCCGGTCAAAGTAAACGTTGAAAAACTCTCCCGCGGTGTTCCTTGCCTTGGCGGAAAGGGCCGGGTCCACCCCGTCCTGCCGCTCCCAGCTCTTGCTCACGAAGCTGACGGAATGGCTGATGCGGGGGAATACGTCCGTATACCGCCACTGTGTCTGCTCCAGGCGGCGAAGCACCGCCTCCGGGTCCACGGCCGCAAGCGGCAAGGGCGTGGGGGTGGGGGCACTCTCGTCCCCGGGGGGCAGGGTGTCCTCCGCTTCGGCGGCTAACGTGCGGATGGCGACGGCCTCCATGCTTTGCTTCCCGGCACAGGCCAGCACCCCGGTGAACACCAGGCCCAGGGCCAGCACCGCCAGCAGGGTGGTGAACAGGATTTGATGTCTTTTCCAATAGAATTTCATGTTCGTTTCTCCTTTCCCTTTGGAATGAGGAAAGTATAGCAGGGGGGTTGTTAGAAAGTCTTCATGGGCTTGTTAGGGAGTTGTAAAAGTAAGAACGGCCACGGTGCCTCCATCCTCCCCCCGCTCGTAGGTGAGCTTTGCCCCGTGAGCGGCGGCAATCGCATGGCACAGGGGCACGCCGATGCCCCCTTCCCGGTGGAGCCGCCGGAGTCTCTTCGGGTGGTTCACATATCGAAACTCCCGCTTCGTCAGCCCCCGGCCATGGTCGGTGACGGTAATCCGGTTAGGCTCTGCCAAAAGCTCCACCGGGCTCCCCTTGGGGGCGGCGGCCAGGGCGTTTTTAATGAGGTTGCTCAACAGCGTGGACAGCAGCGCCTCGTCCCCAAAGGCGGTGGCCCAGTTCACCCGGCACCTTAGCTCCGGGAAGGTGATTTGCAGGTGGGCGCACAGGGCCTCTATATCCACTATGCCCATGGCGGCGCTCTCCTCCCCGGGGCTGTGGAGGGTCAAGAGGCTGTCCGCCACCCGGGACAGCCGCTGGGCTTCGGCGGCGATATAGTCCGCCGCGAGGTGCGCCTGCTCCGGTGTGAGCCGGGCATCCCGCAAGGTCTCCCCATAGCCCTGCATGATGGTGAGCGGGGTTCTAAGCTCGTGCGCCAGGCGGCTCATGGGCAAGTTCAGCCGGTACAGGAGCACATACAGGGCGAGGGCCATCATCAGCGCCACGGCGGTGCCTGTGAGCGCCGCCGTCAGCAGCTGCCCCCGCAGAAGGGAAGAAAGCGCCTCCGCCTCCTGCAGATACACAAGCTCGAAGCCGGAGGGGAGCCGGTCGCTGACGAACACATACAGCCGCCCCTGCCGCCGCAGCAGTCCCTGCCGGCCGGGCAAGAGCTGCAGGGAAAAGGGCAGGGTGTCATAGGCGGTCTGCTCCTCCCGCTTTGTTAGAAACCGCAGGCCGGTGTGGCGATAGTTCTCCAAAAAGGAGGCGGCCATGGGTCCCTGCCGCCCCTGGGGCACCTCGCTCAGAAGCTTCTGCAGCGCCGCGGCAATGGCCTTCTCCTCCCGGCAGGCGGCCTCCCGGGTGGAGGATACGGCGGCGGACATGGCCGGAGCCGTCACAAGGAACATGCAGCCATAGAGTATCAGGGTGCACAGCAGCGCCGAAAGCGCATAGGTTTTCTGCCACAGCTTCATGGCTTGTCCACAAAGCGGTAGCCGGACTTATAGACGGTTTGAATGGCGTCCTCCAGGCGGAGCTTATGCCTGAGCTTTTGAATGTGCACATCCACGGTCCGGCTCTCGCCGACAAAGTCCATGCCCCAGGCTTCGCTGAGCAGCCGCTGCCGGGACAGGCACACGTTCCTGTTCTCGATGAGGGTCCTGAGCAGCGCAAACTCCTGGCTGGTCAGCTCCACCCGCTCCCCGTCCAAGGTGACCTCGTGGGCATCAAAGCGGACACTAAGCGGCCCCAGGGTGTAGCTCTTGTCCTCCCGGTGGGTCCGCCGCAGCACCGCCTGGACCCGAAGCAGGAGTTCCGACACAGAAAAGGGCTTGGTGATATAGTCGTCCGCCCCCAGGCCAAAGCCCCGAATCTTGTCCGCATCGGCGCCCCGGGCGGTCAAAAAGATGATGGGCACATCCCGCACGCGCTCCGCCACGGCAAAGCCCTCCATGTCCGGCAGCATGATGTCCAGGAGCATCAAGTCAAACCCCTGCTCCTTTGCGGCAGTTACCGCCGCCTTCCCCGTCATCGTTACGGTGCACCCGTGGCCCACCGCCTGCAGGTTCATCGCCAGCAGGTCGGCAATGGCCCTTTCGTCTTCCACAATCAAAATATTCGCCATGTTTCCCTCCCTTTCCATGCCCAGTATAACAAAAAGTGTGTAATGGCGTTGTAAAATAATTGCGGAAAAAGAATAAACCCCGCACTGGGCGGGGCGTTTGTGTACCGTATGGCGAAGGCTTACTCCCTGAAGAACCTAAACTCGGTGACGGAGCGCTGCGTTTCCCCGGCGCAAACCTTGGCCTGGGGCCAGGCGGGATGGTGGGGGCAGTCGGGATAGAACTGGGTCTCCAGGCACAGCGCCTGGCCCTTGTGGTAGGGGATGCCCTCCTTGCCCTGCAGGTCCCGGATGAAGTTGCCGGTGTAGAGCTGGATGCCGGGCAGGGTGGTCCACACCTCCATGCGGCGGCCGGACACGGGCGCTTTCAAATCCACGGCCTTAAACAGGGACTTGCCGTCATAGCCGTCCAGGACGAAGTTGTGGTCATAGCCGGTGCCAAAGGCAATCTGCTCCTCGGTGCTAAAGACCCCCTCCCGCACGGTGCGGTAGGCCCTAAGGTCAAACACACCCTTCACCGGCGCCAGCTCCCCGGTGGGGATGGTCTCGTCGGTGATGGGGGTGAAGCGGGAGGCATGGATGCGGATGCTGTGGTCATAGATGGTGCCGGAGGCGGCCCCGTCCAGATTGAAATAGCTGTGGTTGGTGAGGTTGGCCACGGTGTCGGCCTTGGCGGCGGCTTCATATGTGAGGGACAGCACGTTGTCCTCTGAGAAGCGGTAGGTCACGGCGCACAGCAGCTCCCCGGGGAAGCCCTCCTCCCCGTCGGGGCTAAGATAGGTGAAGCGGACGCTGTTTTGGTCCACCGCCTCCCCGGTCCACAGCCGATGATGGAAGCCGACGAGCCCGCCATGCAGGGTGTTGGGGCCGTCGTTGCGGGGCAGGGGGTACACCTTCCGGTTGAGCGGCAGCGAGGCCCGGGCGATACGGTTGGCAAAGCGGCCGCAGACAGCCCCCATGCTGCCGATGCTGCCCTCGTAGGGGGTGACACAATCAAAGCCCAGGACCACATCTTCCATGCGGCCCTGCTTATCCGGCACCACGAGGGACACCAATGCGGCCCCAAAGTCCGTGATGCTGGCCCGGCAGCCCTGCCGGTTCTCGATGGTATAGAGGCTGCTTCCCCTGCCGTCCTGCAGGGTGCCGAAGGATCGTTTGCTCACTGACATTGCACATACTCTCCTATTTTATTCTGCCTCCATGATACACGCAAAAGCAGGACCCGTCAACCGTTTTGCATTTTCAAAATGTCCCGTTTCAGGTGGTCCATGATGCGCTTTTCCAGCCGGGAGATATAGCTTTGGGAGATGCCCATGTCATCGGCCACCTGCTTTTGCGTCAGCGGGCGGCCGTTCGTCAAACCGAAGCGCATCTCCACAATCCGCCGCTCCCGGGGGCTGAGCTTCCCCAGGGCCGCCCAGAGGAGCCGCCGGTCCACCTCCTGTTCAAGGGCCTCCCCCACCTCGTCCCCGTCGGTGCCTAAAACGTCGCCCAGGAGCAGCTCGTTGCCGTCCCAGTCCACATTCAGCGGCTCATCCAATGACACCTCCAGTTTCAGCTTGCAGCTTTTTCTCAGGTACATGAGGATCTCGTTTTCGATGCACCGGGAGGCATAGGTGGCGAGCTTTATCTTCTTTTCGGGGTTAAAGGTGTTCACCGCCTTGATAAGTCCAATCGTGCCGATGGAGATTAAATCCTCCGTGCTGACCCCGGTGTTTTCAAACTTCCTTGCAAGGAACACCACGAGGCGCAGGTTGTGCTCGATGAGCTTGTTCCTGGACTCCTCCTTGTCCCGGGATTGAAGGCACCGCTGCTCCTCCTCCGGGGAAAGGGGGGTGGGCAGGCTCTCCCCGGGCCGAACCAGATACACCCGATACCGGCGGGTGAACCAGCGGGCATAGAGCCCGTACCACCAGGCGCGCAGCTTTTTCCACATATCCATTCTCCTTTCCTTCCCACAGTAGCGCCGCCGGCAGCAGCGCATCAAAGTCCCCCAGGCGTTGGGGAGCTTGGGCAAAGAACACCCGCCGGGGGCGCCGATGCACATACACCCAGCCCTCCGCCAGCTCCACCACCCCCTGGCCCTCCACGCTTAGCGGCCGTCCCGGGGGCAGGGGTATCCCCTCCACCAGCACCACCGGCCGGCCGGACAGGGGCTCCGTCAGCAGGTTCCCGGAATCCACAAAGGCGGTGAGCGCATACCTGCCTCCCCCCACCAGGACGGTGACGGGCAGGGTGTTTTTCCCCTCATACCCCCGGTGCACGAGATACCGGCAAGCGCGAACAAGCACCGGCAGCAGCGCAAAGGCATAGAGGGCCGTCCGCACCGGCACCGTGCACAGCAGCACGCCGCCCCGCCATTGCCCCTGCAGCAGCAGGACAAGGCTTCCGCCGAGCAAAAGCGAGGCCCCAAGAAGGGAGAGTAGCCCCCGAAAATAGCCGTGCGGGTACAAAAGCAAGGCCGTGACCAGGAGGCACAGTATCCGCCCCCCAAGCCCGAGAAGCTGCGGAAAAAGCCCCAGGGCAAGGGCATCCCACAGTGCCCCCAGGAGGCTGACGCCCCAGGTGCGTATGGGGCGAACCTCCACGCCCCCCAGCGCCCCGGCGAGGCTGAGCAGCAGCCGATTCACCATCAGGTTGTCCAGCAAAAACCATTCCAGGCTGACCCTCATGCCACCTCGACCACCATGACGGTCATGTCGTCGGGTCGGCCCCGTTCCATGGCGGCGGACAGCACCCCCTGGGCCATGGACCGGGGGGAGGCGGTGAGCAGCCCCTTGAGCTCCCCTTCCAGCTCCTTGCCCATCAGGTCATAGACCCCGTCGGTGCAGAACACCAGCCTGTCGTGGGCCTTGAGCCGGATGCGGCGCACGCTGGGCTTAGCTTCGTCCACGATGCCGCAGGGCAGGGCTTCTCCGAACAACAGCCGCACGCTGCCGCCCCGGACAAGGCAGGTAGGCGGTGCGCCGAACTTCACCATCTCCGCCTCCCCGGTGATAAGGTCGATGCTCGCGGCATCCAACGTGGCGTACATCTCCCCCGCCCCCCGGGCGATAAGGAGCCGGTTCACGTTCTCATAGATAAGCTCCCGTTCCACCCCTAATCTGAACTGGTCAAACAGCAGCCCGATGGCGGCCCGGCTCTCCCTTTGCGCCGCCTCGCCGCTGCCCATGCCGTCGGACACGGCAAAGACCACCCGGCCGCTGGCCATACGCAGCTCCCCGGTTTCGTCGCCGGACACCTGCTGCTCATCCTCCGGCAAGGAGGCGCAGGCCATGCGGGCCCGAAGGCCCCGGCGCTCCTCCATCTGCACCCGAACGCCGCCGTTTACGCTCTCTATGGACAGCACCCGCATGGGGCGCCTGAGCCCCTTTTCCACCGCTGCCTTCAGGGCTTTTAGCTGCTGTTTTTCCCCCTTGGGCAGTTCGAGCTCCAGGCACAGCTGCCCGTCCGGGTAGCTGATGTCCAGGGCCCTGGGCGTAAGGCCCCGGCGCAGGAGGAAGCTAAGCAAAGCCCCTTCCCCCTCCTCCGCCTCCCGGGGCGGTTCCTTCAGCCGCCCGGACAGGAGGGAGAGCATGGCGGACAGGCCGCACAGCTGCCGGTTCATGAACGAAAGCTGCTCCATGCCCCGGCGCAAGCCCGCCTCGTGGGCCACGGCCTGATTATAGGCCTGGTAGGCCACGGCCAGCAGCTGGGGAAAGTAGCGGCAATGGCTGTCCATGGGGGAAAAGGGGCGCACCGGGTCCCCCCTGTCGTAGGCCCTAAGGAGGGTGAGCAAGGTCTTTTGGAAAGCCGCCTCGTCCCGCTGGCACAGGGCCCGGCTTTCGCAGCCGTCGCAAATCCTCTGGGCCGCCCCCAGGGGCCAGGTCCGGGCAAAGGGGTGCTCCGCCGGTTCCTCTATAAACAGGGCCGCCAGCTGCATACACAGCCTTGCCGCCTGGTCCACCTCCTTAGCCGTGTGCTCTCTAAGGCGCATGAGGGAGCGACGGCTGTTTTGCAGGGCCAGGGACCGGCTGTCCATCCGATTGGCTGCCCGGCGAAAAAAGTCCTTGGGAAGCAGGCCATAGACCCCGCAGCCCAGGGCGGCGCTGATTAGCCCCGGGGGCAGGTTCGGCCGCTGGAGCACCAGAGCGAGCAGCCCCAGGCACAAAAAGAACCCTCCGGCGGCATAGCCCCGGTTGTACCCCGCCCCCAAAGCCGCCGCCAGGGCGCCAAGGGCCATCACCCCAGGGAGCAAGGCCCCCTCCTCGACGCGAAGGGAGAGAAGGGCGCTCATGATTACCGCAGGGCCCAGGCCGAAGGCTCCCCGCACGTCCATGAGCACCAGAACGAGCACCACCAGCACCAGCCCCGGCAGACTAAAGCCGGGCAAAGCCACGTCCCCGAGGCCCATGAGCACCAGCCCCACCACGGCAAAGAGCAGCAGCTGCTCCCTGTCCGTCAGCGGATAGACCCCCGAAAGGTGGGGCAGCAGCCCCAAGCTCACATAGAACAGCACCGCCGCCGCCAGGGAGAGGACCAGGGACAGCACCGCCATGGCTGCCGAGGGCCAGCCGCCCGCCACCTCAAAGGGCAGCGCCGCAAGCTCGCTTAGCACCAGCACCAGCCCCCGGGCCGTGGGGGTCACGTCCTCCAAAAAGGCCAGCATGAGCCGGGTGGTAAGCACGTACAGGGCGGCGCTGATCATGACCCCCCACAGCGGCGCACCGCTTAAAAAGGCCCCCAGCAGGACCCCGGCCCCGGTGAACAGGGGGCTGATGCCGCAGATATCCCCTGCTGCCAGGAAGGCAAGGCCCAGGGGGGCACAGCTGTTGCCCACCCGGACACGGCACAGGATGGCCCCCAGCAGAAAGCCGCCCAGGCCCTTGAGTACAAAACGAACGCGGAGCATGTGTGTTGGATGTTTCATGGGACCATTGTAGCCGTTGCCCACCCTGCTTTTTTGGCGAATCCCCCGCATCGACCCCCTTTCTTCCCGACAGGAAGGGCCCTGCCGCCGCCCCTTTTGCCCCGAGGAGCCAGGGAAGCAGGCTCCTTCCCCTAAAAAAGCTGTCTTGCCCGGGGGAATGGGCTGTGGTATACTCAAAAAAAACTTTGGGAGCGATCATGGGCAACACGAAGATTATCGTCATTGAGGGCATCGACGGCACGGGCAAGACCGTGCAGCTAAAAGCCCTGCATACGGCACTAATGCAACGGGGCTATACGGTGGGCACCCTGTCCTTCCCCGTGTATGAGAGCTTTTTTGGGGGCTGTGTCGGCAAGTTCCTCTCCAAGAAGGAGGGGGTTTCGGCTAAGGATGTGGACCAAAAGAGCATGGCGCTGTGGTTTGCCATGGACCGGTGGGCCGCCTTCCGGGGCTTTGACTACAGCGATTTCGATGTGCTGCTCATCAACCGATATGTTTTGAGCAACGCCGTGTACCAGAGCATTCGGGACAGGGATTTAGGGTGTCCGGACATCCTCGATTTTGTGCTGGAGCTGGAGTATGGACAGCTGCAGCTGCCAAAGCCCGATTTACAGCTCGTGCTCGATGTGGACCCCCGGTGCGCCCGGGAGAACGTGGCCAAGAAGGGCTTTCGGGACTATGTAGGGGAGCAGAAGGACGAGTACGAGCAGCAGGAGGCATTCAGCTGCGGGCGCGGGAAAATTACCTTGCCTACGGCCGCCGCCTGCCCTCGGCCGCCATCATCCCCTGCATGGAGGGGGACAGGCTTCTGCCCGTGGAGGTCATCTCCCAGCGGGTGCTCGAAGCAGTGCTTCCTATTTTATAAGCAGTCTGTCAAAAAACTTCGTTTTTTAACAGACTGGTTTTCCTGCTGCGGCAGGGGCTTGCAGCCATTGCCTATACGCCCCAGGGCGTACCGGGCGGCAATGGCCGTAAGGTGTAAAATCCGCCGCGCATGTCGCCGGATTTTACGGATGGGAAGCTGCCCGTTCTTCCCCCGCAAGCTCCCTGCGGGCGGCTACACCGCCCTTATTCAGCCCCGATGCAGGGGCAGAATCCGTTGAAACAGCCTTTTTTGGCAAGCTGAAGGGAGTGGGTGTCCGTGGACACCCACTCCTTCTTTCTATTTCACCAATTCCCCCACGGTAACACCCCCTCCCCCATGGGCGATGGCATTGAGAAGGGCGCTTTGGGTCAGCACCCCCATAGGCTCTCCGGCGGGGGAAAGAATCTGCAGGCAGGTGTAGCGGCCCCGGCGCAGGCTTAACAGGGCCTCCTTTGCGGGCACAGCCGCCGTCACCGCCGCCATGCGAACCTCCAGCGGCCGCCCGGAGCGGAGGGTTTGCTCCTGGATGAGCAGGTCCTCCACGGCCCTGTCCTCCAGCCTGAGGCCGCGTATGCCGGAGAAGAGCAAAAAGCCCACCAGCACAAAGGCCCCCTCTGTCCCAAGGCCCAGCACCGCCCCATAGACAAGCACCGCCAGCAGCCCCGCCCCCAGGGTGAGGCTCCCATAGCAAACGAGGCTCCTTGCCCGGCTCCTGGACAGGCGGCGGCTTAGCAGCCCCATAAGGGCCCGGCCCCCGTCTAACGGCCAGGCGGGCAAGAGGTTAAAGAGCCCCAAGCCGAGATTCACCAGCGCAAAGGCCTCCATGACCTCCCCCACCCCAGGCAGCAGCCACCCCAGGATGCGCCCGGCCCCGGCGGCGGTCAGGGAACACACGGGCCCGGCCAGGGCCACCAGCCCCTCCCCCGGCCCCTGGACATCCGTGTCCATGGCGGCGCCGAAGGGCCACAGCTCCACCGCCTTCACCCCAAAGCCCAGACCCCGGGCGCACAGCAGATGCCCCATCTCATGCAGGAGCAAGGCCACGGCCCCCCAAAGGAGCGCGCGGCTCCCCTCGAAAATCCACAGCAGCACCAGAGCCGGGGCTACGGACCAATGGACCCGTATGGGGGTGTTCCCCCACACCAGCAGGGTTTTCACGCCTGCTTCTCCAGCAGCAGGGACACGAGGTCCCGGGGATCCTGCCGCTGCCCGTTCTGCTCAATGCCCAGGAACACGGTCCGTCCCGGGGGCACCGTGCCCAGGCTGGCGCCGGCTTCGATGGAGGTCCCCGCCTCCACGGTCAGGGTCTCCAGGCCGTAATAGGCCCACTTTCGGCCCTCAGCGCCCTCAACGAGCACATAGGTGCCCAGGGCGCCGTCCGTCCCAACGGAAAGGATGGTGCCCCCCTCGCAGGCCAAGACCCGGGTGTCCCGGGCGCAGAAGCCCAGCAGCTTATCCTGGGGAGAGAAGCTGACCTCCTGAGCGCTGACGGGGGGATTGCACTTTTCCACCGGGGACCCCTCCACCAGGTGCAGCGCTCCCAGAGGCGCCGCCTCCGGGTCCGCCGTGGCCGCCGCCTCCTGGGCAAACACGGCCTGAGACTTTTGTGCGCCGCCCCCCAGTTCCAGCACCAGCGCCACCGCCAGCACCCCCAGGCACAGGCTCATCTTGGCCCACATGCTCCCGGCCTGCACCTTTGGCGCCGCCGGTGCCTCCACCGTAAAGGCCCCCCAGGGTCCCCCCTGCTCCACGCTCTTCATCTTGCCGATATCCATACCGTTCCTCCCTTAGCCTTTTTGTTCCACCATACGCCAGGGATTGACAGGATATGCATACATACCCCTGCGGGGTGCGATATACCCAGGGGGTGCGAGATATTTGCTTCGCAAATTCGATATATGCCCAGGGGCATTCGATATGATATACATCCCTTCTTGTCCGCAGACATATCGTATCGAAGATATATCGAGCCCTAAATGGGCATATCGAACATCCGGCAGGATGTATATCGCAAATGGGCGGCCGAGGCCGCCCATTTATGCCCTCACACGGGGGCCGCCATTAAACAACTAAGTCGCCTTCCGAAGAATTGATTACCTGAAAAATCTGCTCCTCCGCGCCGGTGAGGGCGTTGATGTAGACGAGGAAGTAGGTCTCCCCCCGGGTGGCCTTGCACTCATAGCACAGGACCTCCGACTCCTGCGTCAGTGGGATGAGGGCCAGGGTCACGGCCTGAATATCCAGTCCCGCAGCCACGGCCTCCCGGGCCTCCGCCTCCGTGAGGCGCGGGGCGGGCAGGTCCCGGTGCCGGTGGTTCAGGCAGTAGTGGCTGGCATCCAGGCCCAGCACCTGCCGGGTATCCCTGTCCATGTACACCTTCACCAAGTCGCTGTAGAGCAGCACCCCCTCCTGCCGGGGAGCGAAGTTCAGCACCGCCACCCCTTGATAGTACTGGGCATAGGCCGCCGCCGGGTCCTCGAACCCCAGCTCCAGCAGCACGCCCAACGCCTCCGCCTTTAGGGCCTCGCTCTCCTCGTCGCTCGGCGGGTCGTTTTTATTCCCGGTGGGCGTGCCCATGAAGCTCCGCAGCCGTCCCCCTGCCTCGGTGACGGACACGCTTACGGTCCCCCGGTCCTTTGTATCCAGGGTGATTTCATAGGTGGGGAGCCGGGAGGGCACATAGGTGCAGTCCGTGACCGTCGCCCCGGGATACAGCCTTAGGGCCTTCTTCTGGGCGGCAGCGGCACTGATGCGCTCCCCGGGGTCGCATCGGGGCGCCTGGTTCTCCCCGCTTTCCGAGAAGGGCCCGTCGTAAATCAGGGTGGGATACTCGCTGATGGCGGCTTCGCTCTGGGTGCTTTCGTAGCAGCCCAGGTCCACGGTATCCGCCGCCAGGTAGTCCCCGTTTTCGATGGCGGTCCCCGTCAGCTGCCGAATCTCGGCGCAGGCGGTGCGGATGCTGTCAAGCTGCTGCCGGTCCCGGTCCGAAAGGGGCTTCCCCTCCAGCACCCGGCCCATGAGCGCATGGGCATAGTCGGCGCAGCGGGTGATGAACTGGCTCATGTCGCAGCTGTCCGCATGGCTCAGCGGCAGCAGCGCCATGGCGGCGCCGGCACTGCCCGTGGAGCGCCACACGTCCCCCAGCAGCAGCACGCTTTGCCGGGGGGACGCGGCGGCGGTCAGCTTGCTTAGGGACACGTCCACGTCCCCCAAATCCTCGTCAATCCGGCGATAGAGGCTCTCTATCTGCTGCTCCCGGTCCCTCTCTCGCCTTAGCCTCTCCTCATGCTCCTCTCGAAGGAGCACCACCGCCACCACCAGGGCGACAACCAGCACCGCCGTACAGAGTCTACGCAACCATTTTTTCATATGACCCCCTTTAGTAGCAGAACACATGCCGCCCAATCTGCAGGGCGATGGGCTTGCTCAGCATCCACTTGTTGGTGGAGGTGGCCGGGTTGTAGTAATAGAGGCAGCCGTAGGTGGGGTCGTAGCCGTTCATGGCATCCCTGGCCGCCCGCATGGCGCTGTCGTTGGGCTCCAGATTGATCTGCCCGTCCTTCACCGCATCGAACGCCCCGGGCTGGTAGATGACGCCGGAGATGGAGTTGGGGAACTTGCTGGACTTGACCCGATTGAGAATCACCGCCCCCACGGCCACCTGGCCCTTGTAGGGCTCTCCCCGGCTTTCGCCATGGATGCAGGCCGCGAGCAAGCGCATGCTCCGGTCGGAGGCATCGGTCTGGGCGCCGGCGCCGCTTAGCTCCATGCCCAGCGCCGCGGCGGTCTTCTGGCCCACCACGCCGTCCGCCGTAAGGCCGTTTTTGGTCTGGAAAAACTTCACCGCCTTCTCCGTGCCGCTGCCGAAGATGCCGTCCACGGCGCCGGTGTAGTAGCCCCATTGCTTCAGCTTCTTCTGCACCGTCACCACCTCGTCCCCCCGAGCGCCCTTCTTCAAGGCCACCGCCTCCGCCGTGATGGGCAGCGCCACCAGCAGCAGCACCAATGCCGCCGCCGCCAGCCGCCAGGCTCTTTTTCGTTTTATCGCCATGTGCATATGTGCTAACCTCGTTCTCTTTTTTGATTCAGTCTGCCCCCTTTTTTGCCCCCATAGCCTGCCAAAAAGCGGCAAAAAGGCTGCCCGTACAGCAGCCTGTTAAAAAATGTTTTTTTCATCGTTCCCCTTATTCCCCCCTCCCCAGGCGGCGCTTGAGAAAGGAGAGGAGGGTGCTTTCAAAGCGGAGGGGTTCGTCGGGGGGGAGGGGGTCGCCGTCCGGGGTGACGATGCACAGCGGCGGGAACAGGACGCACCACCAGTTGTGGCCCTGGCCCTGGCCCAGGATGATGCGAAGGGCATCGTAGTCCCCGGCGGGGAAGGCGACGCCGTCGTAGGTCCTGTCCGGGAAGGGGCACACCCCGAGCAAAAGCTGGACCCCATAGCCTGCCCCGGCGGCAAGGAGGGTTTGCTCGCACAGGGTGAGGATGGCCTTCCCATTTTCAAGGACGAAGGCACGGGCATCGGCATAGGTGGGGGCGGTTGTAAACAGGGGCAGCAGGGCATCCCGGACGAGGAGCTTTACGGCCTGGTCCTCGGGGCTATCGCTGTTAGATAGGATGTGGAGCCGCAGCACCTCCTGCCGGGGCGTGGGGGTATGGGCCGGAGCCAGATTACAGAGGAGCAGTCCCGTCAACAAAAAGAGCAGCATTCGTTTCATAGGGGAAGCGTAGCCCACGGGTCCCCTTTCTAAACCTTGACGGCGGGGAAATTTTTGTATAAGGTGTAGGTATGGAAGATTTGTATGGACAGGTGACAGAGACCCTTGCCGCCTTTGTGGAGAAGGTGACGGGCATCCCCCTTGCCCCCGGGGCCTTTCGCCTGCCCCGGGAGGGGGGACAGCTGTCCGTGCCCTTTGTGCGCCATGATGCCAAGGGGGCGGCGGCGGCGCTGAACGGGGCCAAGGCTGCCTGCCCCTTTGTTAAGCATGTGAAAGAGAAGGGGGGCTGGCTCATCTTCTGCCTTTCGGACGCCTTCTTTGAGGAGCTGATGGCCTTTGCCCAGGCCCTGCCCCTGATGCCCAAGGGCACCTATTTAGAGAACCGAATGGGCATTTTGGCCCGCAAGGGGACTGCGCCCTGCCCCCGGGAGGAGCGGGTGCAAAACGCCCTCTGGCGGGCGTATCTGTGCTACCGTAAGGGGGGCTGGACGGCGGAAGCGGAGCGGCAGATGCTGACCATGACCCACCTGCCGGAGGGCCAAAAGCGGCTGGATCTGGAAAACCGGTGCGGCGGCGTGGCCCTTGCCATACTGCATTTGAAAGGAGCCAGCCAATGACCATTTCCTACTTAGGCCATGCCAGCTTCCTGCTGGAAACGAAAGACGGGACCCGCATCCTCACGGACCCCTATCCCCAGAGCGTGTTCCCCCACCCGGTGGCGGCGGCGGATGTGGTGACCCTGTCCCACGACCACTTCGACCACAGCGACACAACGCAGGTTTTGGGGCCTTTTCAGGTGGTGAAGGGGCTCGAATCCGTCACATACAGGGAGGTGACCATCACCTGCTGCCCCTGCTTTCACGACCCGGAGAGGGGACGGCTGCGGGGGGAGAACCGGGCCTATATCTTTCGGGCGGAGGGGCTGAAAATCGTCCACCTGGGGGATTTGGGGGAGGCGCCCTCCCCGGCGCTGCTGCAAGCCGCCGCAGGGGCGGACATGCTGTTTGTGCCCGTTGGCGGCACCTTCACCCTGACCGGGGAACAGGCCGCCGAAGCGGTGAAGGCCCTGCGCCCCAAGCTGGCGGTGCCCATGCACTTTCGCTGCCCGGGCCACGACTTTTCCGTCCTCACCACTCCAGCGCCCTTCCTTGCGGCCCTATCGGACCGCCCCGTCCACCGGCTCACCGAGCTCATAGCCCCCTTCCCCGCCGGGGTGGGGGTGCTGGAACCGCTGAGGGCGTAGGCGTCAGGTTGACCGTGCAAAGAGCCCCCCTTGCTTCTGGGTGGAGGTTGTGGCAGACCCCATCCGGCATTTTGCCCAGAGGGCAAAATGCCACCTCCCCCGTTGCTACGCAACGGTGGAGGCAAGAACGCTCTTTTATCATTTCGACCGAGGAAGCGGCAGCGACCGAGCGGAGAAATCTCTTGTATATGCCAGTTGGTTCCCAGATCCCTCCGCTCGCTTCGCTCGGTCGGGATGACAAGAGGGGGAAAGCGG
>JAFSPW010000063.1 GCA_017451295.1 Clostridia bacterium | reverse complement strand
TCCCCTCCAGGGGAAGGCTTTTCCCCCGCTGAGGGGAGGACAGCCCCTTCCGCCACGGGCTGCGGCCGGATGGAGGATGCGGCAGTCCCCCTTTCGTCATTTTTGCAAACAGCAAAAATGACACCTCCCCAGCTGCACGCAAGACGAGGGGTCGCCCCTTTCGTCATTTTTGCCAAGGCAAAAATGCCACCTCCCCCATTTGGCTTTGCCAAACGGTGGAGGCAAGAACACTCTTATGTCATTTCGACCGAGGAAGTGGCAGCGACCGAGTGGAGAAATCTCTTATATAAAGGAGTTGGTTCCCAGATCCCTCCGCTCGCTTCGCTCGGTCGGGATGACAAGAGGGGGAAAGCGGGCCGCCGAGGGCGTCGGCCCCTACGGTGGGGGACAAGAGGGGGCGGCGACGCAGGCAAGAAAAGAGAGAGCCGCAAAAGCAGCTCCCCTAAATGGATTACACAAGTTTCTCTTTTTGGGCGACTTTTTCTCCTTTGTACAAAGAGAAAAAGTCGCAAAACAAGGTTGTTGTCTGCCCCCACACGGGAGCCGTTTTAGTACTTCACACCCAGGAGGGTGTAGTTCTGTCCGGAGGCGGAGAAGGTCATGACCTGGCTGCCGGCCTCGTCCTTCATCTGGCAGAAGACACCGTCAAAGGTGATGCCGTCGTACTGGATGTGCATATAGGGGGTACCGTTCTCCATGGACCAGGTGCCGGTGCTTCCCTTGAGCTGATAGGTGCCATCGGCATTGAGCTTGAGAATCTCCGGGGTGGCGATGTCGCCGTTGATGCCGATGCCCTGGTTCTCCACATAGTAGCGGCCGGCCACATCCTCCATGGTGTAGCCGGAGGCGGAGACGGTCTCACCATTGGTGGCATAGGGCAGGAGGCAGGGCCACTTATCCTCATTTAAGACATACTGGCGGACCCGGGGCTCGAAATACTCCCCGCCGGTCTCAAAGCGGGTGTGATAGACCAGATACCGCTTGCCATTTTCAATGAAGGCGGAGTTGTGGCCCGTGGCCTTATAGGCCTGGGGCAAGCTGGGCAAGGTGTAGTTGCCGGAGAGCTTCAACCCGAACTTAGTCTGATCCCCGGAGGTCATGTTCTTATAGGAATTGCCTCGCTGGTCCACATAGGGGCCGGCCACATTTTCGCTGCGGAAAACCCGAATCTGGTAACCGCCGCTGTTCTCCAGCCAGCCATAGGACACGAACAGATAGTAATATCCGGCCTCTGCATCATAGAGGATATAGGGGCCTTCCCCGGACTTTTTGTTGCCGCCCCCCAGCTTATAGCCAAAATAGGGGTGGTCATAGGCATTGCTGTTTTTGAGCCGCAGCCCGGTAGCCGGATCGAGCTCCAAGAGCCAAATGCCGCCGGACCAGGAGCCGTAGCTCATCCACAGACGCCCATCCTTGTCGAAGAACACATTGGGGTCGATGGCGTTGGGGAAGCTGGCGTTGGCGGAGGAGTTATCCGGGTACCGGTCGGTGGTGTACTGGGCGGCATCGGTGCTGCTGACGGTGCTGCTCGTGAAGCCGGAGTAGATAACAGGACCCACATAGGTATAGGGGCCGGTGACGGTGTTGGCCACGGCCAGGCCGATATTGGAGCAGATGGACGTGGAGCTGAAGCTAAGGTACATCAGGTACTTGCCCATGGTGGGGTTGTAGATGACATCCGGTGCCCACACGCTGACCGTTCCGGCAGGGTTTTTGCTGTCGCCTCGTCCCGCCCAGGCAAAGGCCTGGGCGTTGTTGTTGATGCTGCTGTACACTCCGTTCACATTGGTCCAGGTACGCAGGTTGGTGGACCGGGCCGCCGTCTGATGGGTGCCGAAGATATAATAGGTGCCGTTCTCCACAAAGATGGAGGGATCGTGGATGGAGACCCCGGCAGCCGCAGAGCCGGTCTTGATGGAGCTCATGTTTGCATTGAAGAAGTTTGCCGGGAGCGTAGCAGAGGGAGTAACCTCTGACTTGGAGCGGCTGTTATCGATGAGCAAGTACGCCTTGACCACGGAGAGATAGAAGTACAGGTCTCCCCCCTCATTCAGAGGAATATCAAAATACTTCTGATAATACTCCGTGCCCTCCACCTGGATGAGGACCTCCGCCGTCTCGCCGAAGTTGGTGACGGTGAGAATCACCGTGGCGCCGTCCAGGGTGTTGCGGAAGTTGGCAAAGTCCGTGCCGCCAAAGTCCCAGTTGCTTTCCATATAGTCCTGGGACAGGTCATTTCCGGCAACGCCCTTCCACCAGCCCAGGTTATCCGCCCGCAGTGCCGCATACATGCCGGTATCGAAGTTGTCGGCGTTGTTGGTGGGCTGCAAGGCCACCAGGAAGTTGTTGCCGTTGTCCGCCTTGTTGGAGTGGTTCTCAAAAACCCGGGTCACGGCATAGCCCACCGGCACCTTGATGGACTCGGTCCTCTCCCCCCACCAATCGGTGGAAAAGTCCGTAGCGCCGATGCGGGTTACGTCCGTTGCAGGGGCAGTCCCGGGGGTGGGTGTCGGAGTGACGGTGGGCGTGGTGCTGCCGCCGGAGGTCTTGGTGGGCTGCTGGATGACTTCCAGGTAGGCTCCATCGGCCCAGAGCTGGAAGGAGACCTTCCCATCCCCCAGGGGCAGGGAAAGGGTCTCGTAGTAGCCCGTGGCCTGGGCGGTGACGATGACCTTCGTCCCGTCGTTGGTGACGGTGAGGGTGATGAGCTTATTGTCCAGGGCCCTATCGTTGAGCTCCGTCCAGTTGGGGGTCAGGGTCCAGCCCAGGGTCTCCGGTACCCCGGAAGTCCAGGAGGTCTGGCCGTTGTCGCCGTGCTCGAAGATGGCGTTGTCCGCACGGACGACGGCGTTATACCGCTCCTTCATGTTCCCCAACACCACCACGAAGTTGTTCCAGATGTTCGTGGTGCCGTTG
>JAFSPW010000062.1 GCA_017451295.1 Clostridia bacterium | reverse complement strand
GGGGGAGGTGGCATTTTGCCCTCTGGGCAAAATGACGGAAGGGGAGGCAATTCCCCCTTACTCCCCCCTTTACACAAGGGGGCTTTTTAACGCCCGACCGTAGGGGCCGACGCCCTCGGCGGCCCGCTCCCTCTTGTCAAACGACCGAGCCATTTTTCCCCACTTGTCATCCCGACCGAGCGAAGCGAGCGGAGGGATCTGGGAACGGACTCCCATGCCCAAGAGATTTCTCCGCTCGGTCGTTGCCGCTCCCTCGGTCGAAATGACAGGGGAGAGAGGCCGTAACCTTCCTCGGTCGAAAGGACATAGGAGCGTTCTTGCTCTGATTTCAGGTCGACTTTCGACCATGAATAAGTTTTAGTTGAAAGCCTGCTTGAGGTGTGGTATAGTGTACAGGATGAAAGAGAAAATTGCCTTGGCGTGCGACCACGGTGGCTACGCCCTAAAAGAGAAGACCAAGGCCTGGCTCCAGGAGGCGGGCTTTGAAGTGGAGGATTTTGGCTGCTACTCGGCCCAGAGCGTGGACTATGCAGACTTTGCCTTCCCGGCAGCAGAGGCTGTTGCTAAAGGACAGGCGCAAAAGGGGGTCCTTATCTGCACCACGGGCATCGGCGTCAGCATCTGCGCCAACAAGGTGAAGGGCATTCGCTGCGCGCTTTGCGCCGACAGCCTCACCGCCCGGCTCACCCGAGAGCATAACGATGCCAACGTGCTGGCCATGGGTGCCGGCGTGGTGGGGGAGAATCTGGCCAAAGAGATTCTGTTTACCTTCCTTGAAACAGCTTTTTCCGGGGCGCCTCGCCATCAGCGGCGGATAGACAAGATCAGCGCCTACGAAACCATATAACAGGAGGTTTTTTATGAGCAAAGTAACCGTTATCGACCATCCGCTGGTACAGCACAAGCTGGCCCTCATCCGTGACAAGGAGACGGGCACCAAGGCCTTTCGGGAGCTGGTAGGCGAGCTTGCCATGCTCATGGGCTACGAGGTCACCCGGAACCTGCCCTTGCAGGATGTGGAGGTGGAGACGCCCATCACCAAGACCACCTTTAAGATGCTGGCCAACGAGAAGCTGGCGGTGGTGCCCATTCTGCGGGCGGGCCTCGGTATGGCCGATGGCATGATGAGCCTGATTCCCCATGCCAAGATGGGCCACATTGGCCTGTATCGCAACCCCGACACCCTGATGCCCACGGGCTACTACTGCAAGCTCCCTGACGACATCGGCGAGCGGGACACCATCATTGTGGACCCCATGCTGGCCACGGGCAATTCCGCCATCGAGGCCATTCGCCTCATCAAGGAAGCCGGGGCCAAGACCATACGCCTGGTCTGCCTCATCGCCGCCCCCGAGGGCGTGTATGCGGTGCAGAAGGCCCATCCCGATGTGGACATCTATGTGGCCAGCATCGACGAGAAGCTCAACGACCACGGCTACATCGTGCCCGGTCTCGGCGATGCGGGGGACCGTCTGTTCGGCACCAAATAAGTCTGTCCAAAAGGGCTGTTTTATTCGACAGCCCTCTTTTTATATCAGCCCCAGGGGGGCAAAAGGAGGTAGCCTATGGGCGCCATGTTGGAACAAATTCGGCAAGCGGAACAGCAGGCAGAGGCCCTGCGGGCCGAGGCTGCGGCAAACGCCCGCGAGGCGGTGACCCTGGCCCGGGAGGCAGCGGCCGAGGAGCTAAGAGAGGCCATGGAGCAGCAGCGTCAGGCCACCCGCCAGGCCTTGCTTGCGGCCCAGGAACAGGGGGAGGCCCTGCAAAAGGCGGTGCTGTCAGAGGCCCAGGCCGACCTTACAAAACAAGCCGCCGCCGCCCGGGAGAAGCTGCCCCAGGCCGTGGCCTATCTTATGGAAAGGGTTGATGCACGCCTATGATTGTTGCCATGAAACGCCTCACCCTGGTGGGCATCCGAGAGGAGGAGCCGGCCATCCTAAAGGCGTTGCAGAAGGCGGGGGCGGTGGAGCTGATTTCCCTTGGCGACCATGACGACGGGGAAAGTGCCCGGAAGCTGGGGGAGGCCAGCGAGCGCATCGCCCGCCTGAGCGACAGCCTGTCCGCCATCCGGCCCTATGCCAAAAAGCCCGGGGTCCTGGCCCCGGAGCGCCAGGAGTCGCTGGAAAAGCTCCAGGGGGATGTAGCCCTGGCGGAGCAAACCCATCAGAAGATTCAAGCCATCCTGGAGGAGCGCAAGGGGCTTTTGGCCCGGCGGGAGAAGAACGCCGCCGCCTATGCCGCCCTGCTCCCCTGGCAGGAGCTGTCCACGCCCATCGAAAAGCTGAAGGACGGCAAGCACACCAAGGTGTTTTTGGGCCTCGTGGACGGGGCAGGGGAGACCGCCCTGCTTCAAAACGAGTCCCTGGCGGCGGAGTTCTACGGCGTGCCGGGGAACCGGGGCGCCCTGCTGGTGTGCCATAAGGAGGACGCCCGGCAGACCGCCGCTTTCTTAAAGACCATCAACTGGACGGATGTGACCCTGCCCGAGCTTTCCGGCACCCCCGAGGAAGCCATGCTGGCCCTGGAGAGGGAGGATATGGCCCTCGAAAAACGGCTGATAGAGCTCGAGACGGAGCTATCCGCCTTCGGCGTCAGCGCCCCGGTGCTGGAGAACGCCGCCGATGCCCTGCGGGTGGAGCAGGAGGGCATGAGCGCCGAAACGCAGCTGGAGAAGGGAGCTGTGGTCTTCCATCTGGAGGGCTGGGTCCGGGAGGACGAGGTAGAGAAGGTGGAGAAGGCCGTTGCCGCCGTCACCGATGCCTACTACAGCGAGTACCGGGACCCCCTGCCGGAGGAGAACCCGCCCACGGTATTACAGAACGATAAGTTCAACACCCCCTTCGAATTCTTAATCGACCTATACTCCCTGCCCGATCCCAGGGGCATCGATGCCACCCCCTATATGACCCCCTTCTATATCATCCTGTTCGGCATCATGCTCTCGGACACGGGCTATGGGCTGGTTCTGGCCCTGGGGGCTTGGCTCCTGCTGAAGCTAAAAAAGCCCACGGGGGGCATGAAGGGTCTGGCCACCATCTTACTGTGGGGCGGCGTCTCCACCATGGTGTGGGGGGTCCTGGTAGGCTCCTTCTTCGGGCTGGACTTTGATGCCATCTTCGGCACAAAGGATATGTTCCCGCTGCTCATCGACCCCACTGCAAACCCGGTCGGCATGCTGCTGTTCTGCCTGCTGCTGGGGGTCATCCACCTGTGCGCGGGGCATCTGATCAAGATGAAGATGTGCCTGGAGGAGAAGGACTGGCAGAGCGCGGTCTTTGATAACCTAAGCTGGGTGCTGATTCTTATGGGCCTCGTGCTCGCGGCAATGCCCGTGGCGGCCGGCTTCTTTGACCCGCCGCTGCGCCTTGGCTGGTTCACGGCCCTGCACCTTAACACCGTGGGCCTTGTCCTGGCCCTTTTGGGCATGGCCATGGTGGTGCTCTTTAAGGGAAGGGACAAGAAGAACCCCATCTCTCGCCTCGCTTCCGGCTTTGGCGGCATCTATAACATCACCAGCTATGTGAGCGACATCCTGTCCTACGCCCGTCTGCTGGCCCTGGGCATCGCCACGGGGTATCTGGCGATGGTGTTCAACACCCTGTGCTCCATGCTCATGGGGGGCGGCAGCCTCATCGGCAAGATTGTGGGCTTCCTCATTGCGGTGGTGCTGCTGGTGGCCCTGCACCTGTTCAGTGTGGCCATCAACACCCTCGGTTCCTTCGTCCACTGCGCCAGGCTCCAGTATGTGGAGTTCTTCGGCAAGTTTTATGAGGCGGGCGGCAAAGCCTTCCGACCCCTCAAATACAGAACCCGGCACGTACAAATCTCAAAGTGATTACAATAGGAGGATAACAACATGTTGGAACTCATCAAAGCAAATCTGGGCATCATTCTGGCTACCTTGGGCGCCGTCACCGCAGCCATCGGCGGTATCCTCGGCAGCACCCTGGGCGTAGGCAAGGCGGGCCAGGCCGCCGCCGGTCTCGTGTCCGAGCAGCCGGAACGCTTCGGCAACGCCCTCATTCTGCAGCTGCTTCCCGGTACCCAGGGCATCTACGGCCTGGTGGTGGCGGTGTTCATCGCCATGCGGGCGGGGCTTCTGCCCGGCGGCGCCGTGGAGGTGTCCGTGAGCCAGGGCTTGCAGCTGCTGTTTGCCGCCTTCCCGATGTGCTTTGGCGGCCTCGTGTCCGCCATTCATCAGGCCAAGGTCTCCGTCTCCGGCATCAACACCATCGGCAAGCGGCCCGAGGAGTTCGGTCACTGCATGCTCATGGCGTCCATGGTGGAAACCTACGCCATCTTCTCCCTGCTTATCTCCATGCTGCTGATCTTCGGCGTGAACGTGGGCTGAGGACACCCCCATGGAGATGCATCAAGGGGACAAACTCATAGAGCGGATTCTCCAGGAAGCCCAACTGGATGCAGACGCAGCCAACGCCCGGGCCCAGGAGAACTGCCAAAGCATTCTGTCGAGCGCCCGCCGCCGGGCAGAGGAGCAGGCCCAACAGGCCGCTGCCGCCCGCGACACCGCCGTAAACGGCGTGCTGGACGGCGCCCGCACCCGGGCGGAGCTGGAGGGCCGCAAGCAGACCCTGGCCATGCGCCGGAGCCTGCTGGACGAGGCCTTTTTGGCAGGCGAGCAGGCCCTCAACGCCCTCTCGGGGCAGAAGCGAGAGCAGTTGCTCCGCTTCCTCCTCGAAAGCGAGAGCGAACCGGGGGACGAGATTCTGCCCTCGAGCGCCGACAGGACCGCCATCGAAAAGCTTCTGCCTGCGGGCCGCACCCTTTCCAAGTGGAATGCGCCCTATTTGGGGGGCTTCCTCATCCGGGGCAGCAGCTATGAAAAGGACTGCTCCTTTGCCGCCCTCATGGCCCAGATTCGCCAGGAGGAGGAGGGGAACGTCTCCCGGATTCTGTTCGGCTGAAGGAGGAAGCATATGCCACAAGAAAGCTATGCATACGCCTGTGCCCGGTTGAGCGCTTTGAGCCGCCGGCTCCTCGATGAGGCCACCCTAAAGCGCATGGCGGAGGGGTCGTTGGAGGAGGCGCTGCACCTTTTGACGGACCGGCGCTACGGCGCCCTGCCCGATGCCGGTCCCGAGGACGGGGAGAGGATGATCGAGCGGGAGCTACTTGGCATGCGGGAGGAAGTGAAGGAGCTTTCCCCCCGGCCCGAGATTACGGATTTGTTTCTGCTGAGCAGCGACACGATGAACCTCAAGACCCTCATCAAGGCCCGGCTCCTTGCCCAGGGGGACATCAGCTGGCAGGCAGGGGGGCTCTTTGACAGGGAGCAGCTGGAGGCCGCCGTCAGCAGCCAGGACTATAGCCTCCTGCCGCCCGTATTTCAGGAAGAGCTCTCGGCCCTTGAAAAGAGCCTGGCGGTCCATGTGGAGCCCCAGCGCATCAGCATCGCCCTCGACCGGGCATATTTGAAGCACGCCCTGTCCGTCACCGGGAGGGATAGGGACTTTCATCACTATTTTCAGGCCAAGGCGGACTTTGACAATGTCATCACCTTCTTGCGGGTGCGGGCC
Organism: Clostridia bacterium; assembly: GCA_017451295.1. Classification (GTDB taxonomy): domain Bacteria; phylum Bacillota; class Clostridia; order Christensenellales; family CAG-138; genus RUG472. The sequence continues at coordinate 2,856 of JAFSPW010000062.1, read as the reverse complement.
ATGGGCGGCGGCCGGGGGATGCTGAAAGATGTGCTCCTGGCCCCCGGCGGCATCCCCCTGCAGGCTTTCTATGACGGCTATGACCTAAGCGCCGAAAGCTACGGAAGGATGCTGGAGCAGTCCGTCTGCCGCCGGGAGCTGTCGGCGGCCATGGACAAGATGTACGCCTCCGGCAGCATCGGTGAGGTGGAAAAGGCTCGGGACAACTATTTGACGGCCCTTATTTCCAACCATCGCCACGATGTGCTGACCCTGTTCCCCGTGGTGGGCTACATCATGGCCAAGGAGCGGGAGGCGCAGAACATCCGCCTGATTCTCACCGTGAAGCGGAACGGACTTAGCGACGCCGTCATAACAGAAAGGCTGGTGAAGCTCTATGGCTAAGGCAAAGGTGGCCGTCATCGGGGACAAGGACTCGGTGATGCTCTTTAAGGCCGTGGGCATAGACGTGTTCTATGAGACCGAGGGGGAGCGGGCCAACCGGCAGATAAAGAAGCTGGCCCGGGAGGGGTACGCCGTCATCTATGTAACCGAGACCCTCTATCCCCTTTGCACCGACGCCATTGAAACCTTCCGTTCGGAGCCCTACCCGGCCATCATACCCATCCCCGATGCCCACGGCACCAAGGGCACGGGCATGCAGAACCTGAAAGGGTATGTGGAAACGGCCGTAGGCGTGGACATCCTATTCAATTCATAAAGAGAGGCAAGCACATGCAAGGTACCATTGTAAAAGTTTCCGGTCCCCTCATCGTGGCCAGCGGCATGGCCGACGTGCAGATGTTCGATGTGGTCCGGGTGTCAAAGCAGCAGCTGATCGGGGAAATCATCGAGCTAAGAGGGGACAAGGCCTCCATCCAGGTCTATGAGGAGACCGGCGGCATCGGCCCCGGTGAGCCCGTCTATACCACCGGCGCGCCGCTGTCCGTGGAGCTGGGGCCGGGGCTTATCGAGTCCATCTATGACGGCATCCAGCGCCCCTTAACCAAGATTCGCGAGCAGGCCGGGGACAGAATCCCCCGGGGTGTCATGGTGGACGCCCTGGACCACGAGAAGCTGTGGCATTTCGTGCCGGTGGCCAAGGTCGGGGAGGAGCTGACCGCCGGGGACGTGCTGGGCACGGTCCAGGAGACGGAGATTGTGACCCACAAGGTCATGGTGCCCCCGGGCGTTTCCGGCAAGCTCACCTGGATTTTTGAGGGGGATGCGAACATCGTCACCCCCATCGCCAGATTGGAGAAGGACGGCCATGAGATGGAATTGCCCATGCTCCAGCGCTGGCCTGTGCGCCGGGGTCGCCCCTATGCCCAAAAGATTGCCCCCGCCGAGCCCATGATTACCGGCCAGCGGGTTATCGACACCCTGTTCCCCGTGGCCAAGGGCGGTGTGGCCGCCGTGCCCGGTCCCTTCGGCAGCGGCAAGACCGTGGTCCAGCACCAGCTGGCCAAGTGGTCCGATGCGGACATCATCGTCTACGTGGGCTGCGGCGAGCGGGGCAACGAGATGACCGACGTGTTGATGGAGTTCCCGGAGTTGAAGGATCCCAAGACGGGGCTTTCCCTCATGAAGCGGACCATCCTCATCGCCAATACCTCGGACATGCCCGTGGCTGCCCGTGAGGCGTCCATCTATACCGGCATCACCATCGCAGAGTACTTCCGCGACATGGGCTATAAGGTGGCCATCATGGCCGACTCCACCTCCCGCTGGGCCGAGGCCCTCCGTGAGATGTCCGGCCGTCTCGAGGAGATGCCCGGTGAGGAGGGCTATCCCGCCTATTTGAGCTCCCGTCTCGCGGAGTTCTACGAGCGGGCCGGCGTGGTGAAGGTTCTGGGCTCCGGCGACGTCACCGGCGCCATCTCCGCCATCGGGGCCGTGTCCCCTCCGGGCGGCGATATCTCCGAACCCGTCTCCCAGGCTACGCTCCGGATCGTGAAGGTCTATTGGGGCCTTAGCTCCAAGCTGGCCTACGCCCGTCACTTCCCGGCCATCGACTGGCTCCAGAGTTATTCCCTGTATCTGGATCGCCTGGAGGGCTGGTTCAACGAGAACGTGGCTCCCGACTGGTCGGGCATGGTCCAGAAGACCATGAACATCCTCCAGGAGGAGAGCGAGCTCGATGAGATCGTTCGTCTCGTGGGCATCGACGCCCTCAGCCACAAGGATCGGCTCACCATGGAGGCGGCCCGGTCCATCCGCGAGGACTATCTGCACCAGAACGCCTTCCACGAGGTGGACACCTATACCTCCCCCCAGAAGCAGGCCCTGATGCTCAAGACCATCCTGGGCTACTACGAGAAGGCCAACGAAGCCTTGAACGCCGACGCTTCCTTCAACAAGCTCATCGCCCTGCCCGTGCGGGAGAAGATCGGGCGGTTGAAATACGTGACCGAGGCGGAGGCCCCCGCTGCCTATGAACAGATCATGCAGGAGATGGGCGAAGAGATCGGCGCCCTGGTAGAAGGAGGTCTGAACTGATGCAGAAGGAATATCGTACCATTTCCGAAGTCGTGGGCGCGCTCATGCTGGTGAACCAGGTGGAGGGCGTCAAGTACGACGAGCTGGTGGAGATCGTCCAGGAGGACGGCACCATCCGCCGGGGCAAGGTGCTGGAGGTCAACGGCGATCGGGCTTTGGTCCAGCTCTTCGAGGGCTCCCAGGGCCTGCGGGTCAGCACCGCCAAGGCTCGCTTCATGGGCAGGTCCATCGAGCTGGACGTGGCCCCTGACATGCTGGGCCGGGTCTTCGACGGCATGGGCAAGCCCAAGGACGGCGGCCCCGCCCTGATCCCCGAGAAGCATCTCAACATCAACGGCAACCCCATGAACCCCGCCGCCCGGGACTATCCTTCCGAGT
>JAFSPW010000061.1 GCA_017451295.1 Clostridia bacterium | reverse complement strand
GGAGAAATCTCCTGTATATGCAAGTTGGTTCCCAGATCCCTCCGCTCGCTTCGCTCGGTCGGGATGACAAGAGGGGGGGACGGGGGAGGCAAGACGGTTTCCGGGGCGCCGCTTTCGCTCAGCAAGGCCCCCGAGGAGGAGGGCAGAAACGGCGTTCTTTGGGCCGAATTATAGTAAGCTATATGAAGGCCCAAAAACGCCGTTAATTTGCGGCACACAATAAGGAGAAAGGGCCGCAAAAGGCCCTTTCTACCTACAGTAATATCAAATTATATTTGCCGCAAATGATCTGCCCCCTCACACGGGGGCCTTCTTTACTGAATCGTAAACACGCACAATGCAGGGTTGCTCCCATCCGTGAGGGTGAGGGCGCTGTTGACCACGGAGAGGTACTGGCCGGGCTGGCTCACGCTTTCAAAGGCGATGGCGGCGGTGCCATTTAGGCCCTGCACGCTGCGGAAGGTCTGGGCCTGGGCGGTGGCGGCGGTGCCGTCCGTATCCTGGCGCAGGATGACGCTGCCGTCGGCTTCGGCGGTGATATAGAGCCCGGGCTTATTCTCCGACTGGATGGACACATACGCCCCCTTGCTCGCGTCCGCCTTGCCGGGGCACAGAACCCACTGGCTGCTTGCGGCGGTGGCGACGGACTTGGTGGTCAGCGCCCCCTTTAGCGGGTAGTAGGCATCGGCGGCGGGGTTGGTGGCGGCGAGCTTATGGGCGAGCTTTGCCCCGCCGTGACGAATGGTGACGGTCTGCCCGAAGGGCCCCGCAGCGGTCTCGGTCACGGCCTGGACGGAGCCGTTGCTGCTAAACTTCAGCTCGGCGAGGCAGGGACTGCGGTGGAACCCGTCGCCGCCGGGGCGGGAGCCGTTGTGGTAGACGATGTAGGTCTTGCCGTCAAAGTCGAAGACCGCCATATGGTTGGTGTTGGAGGTGGCGGTGGCGGGCATAATCATCTTGTCGAAGGTCCAGGTGCCGTCCATGAGGCTGTCAGTGGTGGCCACGGCCATGCCCTCCCGCCAGCCATAGGCATAGAAGAGATAATACTTGCCGGTGGGGTTCCCGTTCCTGTCGGTGCGCCGATAGAGCCAGGGCGCTTCCGTGTACTGGTGCAGCCCCGTCTGCTGGTGGATGATGTCCGCCCCGGAACCGATTTCCCCGCAGGTGATGCTGCCGTCATGGTTGAGGTCCTTGACGGAAATCATGTCCTCGTTGAGCTCGCAGATGAAGAAGTTGGTGTTGCCCCAGGCTAAATACCGGTGCTCCACGCCCTCGTCATCCTTCTCCACCCACACGGTGGGGTCGATGTCGTCATGAGTGGCCGCCTGGGGCGTAGTCTTAGACCCCTTCACCAGCGGATGGCCGATGTCCACAAAGGGACCCGTGGGGCTGTCGGACACGGCCACGCCGATGGACTGGCGGCCGCCGTCCGTATTGTCCCAGGTGCAGAAGTAGAGGTAATACTGGTTGTTATACTTTTCCACCTGGCTGGCCCAGGCGGCGTTCAGGTTCTTGGCCCAGCTGACGGCCCCGGCCCGCACGTCCATGGCCACGCCCTCATAGTTCCAGGTCATTAGGTCCTTGCTGGAATAGCACTGATACCGGGGCATGAGATACCCCGCATAGCCGATAGCCGGGCTGTCCTGGCCGATATACAGATACACCGTGTCCCCGTCCACCAGCACGGCCGGGTCCCCGCCGTACATATTTTCCACCAGGGGATTGAAAAAGCTGCTCTTTGTAAGCTCCACTTCCCCCAGCTCCACCGCTGCCGGCAGGTCCGTAATCACCAGAACGGCAGGGCTGCTTTCCACGCTGCCGTCGGCGTTGCTAAGCACGCAGCGGTACTGCTGGTTGTGATCCGCCGCCGTCACCTTCTTCACAGCCAGCTTGTTTTTGGTGGCCTTGGGGATGTCCTTCCAGGTCACGCCGTCGGTACTCACCTGCCACTGATACTTCTTCGTCTCCTTGTCGCCCTTCACGGTAAAGGTGGCGGTGCCGCCCTGCTTCACCTTCGCATCCTGGGGCTCGGTTACCACCTGGGGCAGAACCTTCCCCACGGTGAGCGTGGCAGAAGCGCTTTCGGTTTTGCCGTCGGCGTTCATCAGGATGCAGCGGTACTGGTTGTTGTTCATGCTCTCGGCGGCGGTGAAGGCGTATTTATTCTTGGTGGCCTTGGGGATGTTCGTCCAGGTCTCCCCGTCGGTACTCACCTGCCACTGATACTTCTTCGTCTCCTTATCCCCCTTGACGGTGAAGGTGGCCTTCTTGCCGTTGCGGACAGACTGGTCCGTGGGGTTCGTGACCACCGTGGGGTAGACAAGGTACACGCTCAGGGTAGCGGCGCCGGTCTCCACTTCGCCGTCGGCGTTGCTGAGGATGCAGCGGTACTGGTTCCCGTCCATGTCCTCTGTGGCGGTGAAGGCATACTTATTCTTGGTGGCCTTGGGGATGTCGGTCCAGGTCTCCCCGTCGGTGCTCACCTGCCACTGATACTTCTTGGCGTTCTTGGCCTTGACGGAGAAGGCGGCTTTCTTGGTGTTGCGAACATTCTGGTTTGCAGGCTGAACGAGCACCGTGGGCAGCACGAGCGTGACGGTGAGGGTGGCGGCCGTAGAGTTGACGCTGCCGTCAGCATTGGAGATAACGCAGCGGTAGAGGTTCCCGTCCACGGCCTTTTCGGCCTTCACGGAGAGCTTATTCTTGGTGGCCTTGGGCACGTTCTGCCAGGTTTCCCCGTCCTTTGACACCTGCCACTGATACTTCTTTGCCTGGGTGGCCTTCACGGTGAAGGTGGCCTTCTTGCCGCTGACGGCCGCCGCATCCTGGGGCTGGAGGGAGATTTGGGGGTAGTTCTCCGGCACCTTGTCCGGCTCAAAGGGGGTGTCCGTATCCCCGGGCTGGCCGCCCTCGCCGATGGTCTCGGCCCGGTTGGCTATCTCGGTCAAATCCACCTCAGTGTCCGAATCCGCCGCCACCTCCTCCTGGGCGGCGCCCGCCTCCTCCGGGGGCAGCTCCTCGGTGTCCGCAAGGGCACCGGCGGGCAAAGCCGTCAGCAGCAGGAGGACGCAAAGCAACAGGGACAGGGTGCGCTTTTTCATGAGAATACTCCTTCCGTTTGTATTGGTATAGCTAAGAAAAGTATATATCCCCGGGGTTTTCCTGTCAACCAAGGAGGACCTTTCCGGCAAAAATATCCTGCCGCCGCCCCTCATAGACGGCGGCCTTGCCGTTTACAAACACATAGTCCATGCCAGAAGACAGGGCCGTGGGGTTTGAAACCGTGGCGTTCACATGGATATTCTCGGGAGCAAAGACGAGCACATCCGCGTCCGCCCCAAGCTCGATGCGGCCCTTGTGTGTCAGACCGTACCTATCCGCCGGGCGGCGGGTCATGCGATGGATAGCCTCCGGCAAAGTCAGGTCGTGGCGTTGGTTCACAAAGGTCTCCAAAATGGCGGCAAAGGCCCCGCAGACCCGGGGGTGGAGCCGCCCCGTGGCGGGGAAGGTGGCATCGGAAATCACATAGGCAAAGGGGGTTTGATAGATGGCGGCGATGTCCTCGGGAACGGTGAGCGTGTCCATCATGGTGACCCGGCACCGGTTGCGCCGGAGCAAATCGAAGGCAAAGTCCGCCGGGTCGCCCCCCTGAGCGCCCTCGAGAAGGGATTTTCCGATGTATACCTCGTCCTCCGGGCAGACAAGGGAGGTGGGATAGATGTTCTCCCAGCCGATGAGGTGGACATAGTTGTCAAAGTCCCGGCCGTCCCTCAGCCGCGCCTTGATGCGCTGCCGCTCGCCGCCCTCACCCAGCCGCTGTGTCAAGGCCGCCATGCCCCCTTTTAGGCACTCCGGGGGCAGGATGTGCACCAGCTGCGTGCTGCCGAAGGTATAGGGGTAGGCATCGCAGCACACATCCAGCCCCTGCTCCCGGGCGGCGGCGATGCGGGCAAGGGCCAGGGGCACGGTCTTGCCCCAGTTCTCCCTGCCGGTGCCCTTTAGGTGGCTAAGCTGCAGGGGAACATCCAGCGCCCTGGCCACGGTGAGCATCTCCTCTATAGAGGGCAACAGGTGCATGGCCTCGCTGCGCATATGGACAGACAGGACGGTTTTGCTGTGGGCGATGGGTGCGAGGACCTCGATGAGCTCCTCTGTGGAATAGAAGCACTCCGGGGCATACCCTAGGCCCAAGGACACCCCCAGGGCGCCTTGAAAAAGGGTCTGTTCGAGCAGCCGTTGGATGGCACGAATGTCCGCTTTTTCCAGTTGGGTCTTGGAAAACCCGCACACGCTCCCCCGAAGGGCGCCGCCCCCCGCCAGCATCCCGGCGTTGACGGCCAGCGGCACCTTGGAAAGGGCCTCCTGATACGCCCCCAGGGATTCCACCGGCACCCCCTCGTAGGGGCCGGTGACGGGCTCCAGATAGGCCGCCAGATCCTTTTGATAGGGGGGAAGCTGAGGGGCCAGGGACAGGCCGCAGTTGCCGTTTATGACGGTGGTGATGCCCTGAAACAGGTCCCCGTCCCCATAGCCTCTGCGAAATACGGCCCCGTCGGCGTGGCGGTGCAGGTCTAAAAACCCGGGGCACACCACCCGGCCCCGGGCCTGTATGCGCTCCTGGGCCTCAGCCGCCCGCAAATCCCCCAGGGCAGCGATCTTCCCGTCCTTCAGGCCCACATCTATTTCCTTTTCCGGCTCCTCGGTGCCGTTTAGCACCCGTCCCCCACAGATGACGGTATCTAACATGGGTTCCTCCTTGCCTCATGCCGCCGGAGGCGGCTATTCATGGCGCAGCCAATTCATGGGCGGCAGCCCAATTCATGGCGCAGCCAATTCATTGAATGATTTGCACCTTCGGTGCATGAATTGCCGCCGCCCCCAGCAGCAGCACCGGTGCGTTCAGAAGATCCCTTAATCTTCACGCTGTTCAGCTTTGTAAATTCCCCAATCGGCAAACATCTCCGGAATGGAGAATACATCTTTTCCGTCCGTATCAATACGCACTGAACTACCGGGATGCTCCTGCGAAAAGGTATCCCAAGCAGTCACGAT
>JAFSPW010000009.1 GCA_017451295.1 Clostridia bacterium | reverse complement strand
CCTTGGCAAGGCTGCGCTCTACCAAATGAGCTATTCCCGCAAAAATGGTGCCTCAGAGTGGACTTGAACCACCGACACAGGGATTTTCAGTCCCTTGCTCTACCAACTGAGCTACCGAGGCACGTGGCGACCCGGAGGGGGCTCGAACCCCTGACCTCCAGCGTGACAGGCTGGCGTACTAACCAACTGTACTACCGGGCCGTATTCTGGTGGGAACAACAGGGCTCGAACCTGTGACCCTCTGCTTGTAAGGCAGATGCTCTCCCAGCTGAGCTATGCTCCCCCACTCATGAAATTTTCATGCAGGAGGTATTATAACCGACTTAGGTCTGTCTGTCAACTGCTTTTGAAAAAAATATGTAGAAGAAAATACATAAATGCCACGGCTGGAACCGTGGCATACAGGGTTATTCCTCCCAGAGGGGAAATAGGGGCAAGGGCGCCTCCGTGGGCTCTGATGTGGGTACAGGGGTTGGCTCGGGGGATTGGGTGGGTTCCGGGGTCAGATCCTCCTGGGGTTCTGCCTCCTCCTTCTGCCCGGGAATCAGCCACAGCACCGCCGCCACGATGAGCAGCAGCACCGCCAGGCTGATAAGGAGTATCACGATGGTCTGTCGTTGGTTAAATTCCATATAAAAGGGCCTCCTGCCAGCAAGCTTTTTTGCTTATTATGCCGGGAGGAGGCTTTGTTTATACAGCAAATTCTAATTATGACAACTGTTCCAAAATGGCATCCAGCAGGGCATCGGCACAGTCCTCCTTGCTCATCAGCGGCAGCTGCCGGGTTTCCTGCTCGGTAATGAGGGTAAGCACATTGGTATCCACGGCGAAGCCCGCTCCGGGCACCTTCACATTGTTGGCGGCAATCATGTCCAGACCCTTATTGACCAGTTTTTTTCGGCTGTTTTCCAGCATGTTTTCCGTCTCCATGGAGAAGCCGCAGATGAACTGGCCCGGTCTGCGATGCCGGCCCACATAGGAAAGGATGTCCTGTGTGCGTGTCAATGGGATGGACAGCTCCCCCTCCCCCTTCTTTAGCTTGTTGTCCGCCACGGCAGCCGGGCGATAGTCCGCCACCGCCGCCGCCTTGATGATGATGTCCGCTTCCGGGGCACGGGCGCTGACCGCCTCGAACATATCCTCGGCGGAGACGACGGGAACGGTTTGCACGAAGGCGGGGGGCTGCAAATCCGTGGGGCCGGACACCAATGTCACCTGGGCGCCCCGGCGGGCGGCGGCCCTGGCGATGGCGTATCCCATGCGGCCCGTGGAGCGATTGCTTAGATACCGGACCGGATCCAGCGCCTCCCGGGTGGGACCGGCGGTGACCAGCAGGCGCTTGCCCGCAAGGTCTTTGTCATGACCTATGAGATAGTCGCACAAATCCAAAAGCGTCTCCGGCTCCGGCAGGCGGCCCTTCCCCTCCGCTCCGCAGGCCAGGAGCCCGGAAGCGGGCTTGGCGATGTGCCAGCCGTAGCGAGAAAGAGTGGAGAGGTTATCCTGGGTCACCGGGTTTTCGTACATGTTGGTGTTCATGGCCGGGGCGACGGCCTTGGGGCAGGTGCAGGCAAGGACGGTGGTCGTCAACATATCGTCCGCCAGGCCGTGGGCTAACTTTCCAATGATGTTGGCGGTGGCCGGGGCGATGAGCACCAGCTCTGTCTCCGCCGCCACAGCGATATGGGTGACCTTGCCGGGGATGCGGCTGTCGAAGGTGTCCGTCAGCACGGGGCGACCCGTCAGCTCTTCGAAGGTCAAGGGGGCCACAAACTTGGTGGCGTTCCGGGTCATGATGACCTGGACGATGGCGCCCTGCTTTTTGAGCATGGAGGCAAGGGCCGCCGCCTTGAAGCAGGCGATGCCCCCGGTGACACCCAGCAGAATGTGTTTCCCTTGCAGCATGAATCTGTCTCCTTGCGATTGATTGCTGAGAAGAATATAGCATATTCTCCCGGCAAATGCAACGGACAGGGACCTTTAAAAAAAGCCATTGCGCCCGGGCTGAAAATGGGGTATACTCCCCTTGTTTGCAAGGAATCGGCTCGTTATACCCCATGGGATAGCAGGGCGAAGGGATTCCTGGCGAGCTAAATCTACGCAGTGTATCCCAAGGGAACACAAGCAAGGAGGCACTTCATGAAAAAAAGCACATGTAACACCAGGTATCTGGCGGAACTGGGGCTGTTGGTGGCCGTGATTCTGCTGATGGAGTTGACGGGGCTCAATAAAATCCCCGTGGGACCTCTGGTGATGACGCTCAGCATGATCCCCATCGCCGTGGGTGCCATGCTCCTTGGGCCTCTCGCAGGCGCTATTCTGGGCGGCGTGTTCGGGTTGACCAGTCTATACGGGGCCGCCACAGGGTCCACGGGCATGACCGTATTCTTTTTCCAATACAATCCGTTTTTGACCGTGCTGCTGTGCGTGGGCACTCGCATACTCACCGGGGCGGTGACGGGCTGGCTGTTTAGATGGTGCAGCCGCTGGGATAAGGGCCACACCTGGAGCTACTTTGCCGGGGGTCTGGCGGCACCGCTGCTGAATACCCTGTTCTTCATGGGCTATATCCTGCTGGTGTTCTATCACACGGAGTTTGTGCAAAACACCGTGGAACGCTTGGGCGCCACCGGGCCGCTGATGTTCGTGGTGCTGCTGGTGGGGGTCCAGGGCTTGGTGGAGGCCGGCACGGGACTGGTCATAGGCGGCGCCATCGCCAAGGGCGTGGCACACGCCCTGAAGCGGGACAGATAATAATAGGAGAAAAAGCATGATTCTGGCCATTGACGTAGGCAACACCAACATCGTTTTGGGGGGCATCGAGGGGGAGAAGCTGGCTTTCTCCGCCCGGCTCGCCAGCGATCGGAAAAAGACGGCGGACCAGTACGCCCTGGACATCCAGGGGGTGCTGACACTATACGGGGTTCGAGGGGAGCAGATTCAGGGAGCTATCCTCTCCTCCGTGGTGCCCTATCTGCAATCGGTCATTCCCGATGCCGTATACCGCCTGGTGGGCAAGCGGCCCTTGGTGGTGGGGCCCGGCATGAAGACGGGGCTCAGCATCCGTATGGACAACCCGGCCAGCGTGGGCAGCGATTTGATTGTGGCGGCGGTGGCGGCCAAGGCCAAGTACCCTGCCCCCATCGCCATTGTGGACATGGGCACGGCTACCACGCTGTCCGTCATCGAAAAGAACGGCAGCTATGTGGGGGGCATGATTATTCCGGGGCTGTGGACCGGGCTCAACGCCCTCTCTGCCCAGGCGGCTCAGCTGCCCTATATCGACCTGAACGGTCCTGCTAAGCTCCTGGGCACCAACACCGTGGACTGCATGCGTTCCGGGGCCTTGCTGGGCACGGCGGCTATGCTGGACGGCCTCCTGGACCGGTTGGAGGAGGAACTCGGCCAGCCCGTGACCCCCATCATCACCGGCGGTGTCAGCCCTCTGGTAGCGCCCTACTGCCGCCACGGCTTCCACCAGGAGCCGGATATTCTCATTGCGGGGCTTAAGATTTTATACGAGAAGAACGCAATAAAAGAATAATTTTTGTTTTTTTAAAAAAAACACTTGCATTCTTCCGTTCCATTCGCTATAATGAGCGTCGCAGCGCTGGTGTAGCTCAGTTGGTAGAGCGCGTCATTGGTAATGACGAGGTTCATGGGTCCGACTCCCATCACCAGCTCCATAAAAAGGCCACCCTTTACGGGTGGTTTTTTTATGGTGTTTTAGAAGGGAGTCGGAGGGCGGATTAAGCAAAGGCCCCAGTGAGGCCTTTGCCCGCCCTGGGGAGCACAAGCAAGAGGCAGCGCAGGCAAAAAGCCAAGCTGCCCGCAGATTGTGCGTAGACTCCCATCACCAGCTCCATAAAAAGGCCACCCTTTACGGGTGGTTTTTTTATGGTGTTTTAGAAGGGAGTCGGAGGGCGG
>JAFSPW010000060.1 GCA_017451295.1 Clostridia bacterium | reverse complement strand
TAGAGGTGGGGAACTTCAAAAACGGTCCTATTTTTTCGGGGTAAATGTCAAAAAACAAATGGCAAGGAAAAAGCCCTATTCTCATGTGGTCTAAAAACCTTGAGAAATAGGGCTTTTTTGTGGTTGCGGGGGAAGGATCCTGCTCCACGATACAGAACTGCTTGCCAATTCTGTATGAGTATAGACTAACTCAGTATTCAAATGATTCTGTTGCATCTCTTTCCCTTACGCCGCGATGGCGTTTTGATTGACGCGCTCGATGGCTTTGCGGATGCCCAGCCAGAGGGTCAGATCGGTGAATATCTCTACGATGCTGCCTTGGTCTGTGAAGGGCGGCTCCTGGAGGACGGACAGGTCCTTCATAAGGCCGTTGTGGACGATGTATTCCACGATCTGGTTCACGAAGTAGATCTGGCGGCTGTCCAGGGAACCGTCGTTCAGATACTCCGCGAAGGCCGCCTTGGCCGCGGCCATGTCCATGCCCACAATCTCCCGGACGAACTCGCCCAGCGGCTTCTTGCCGTATTCCGCCTCGTACTCCTGCCGGGTGCCTACCTGGCTCCACAGGATGGATTCCAGCTCCTTCATGTCCTCCGTGGTCAGGGGAACGTTGCCGCGGAGCTTTTGGATCATGGCGTTGTCCCGGTGCTGGCGCACGTAGAACTCGGCCTTGGCCTTGTAGTTCTTTAGATCATCGTTCTCCAGCTCGGAATCACGCCACTCCAGGGACAGGATCTCGTCGTCGAAATGGGTGTCGTAGGTGGCGCCGCCCAGGGGGATGTATTTCATCAGCCCCCGCAGGTTCTCCCGGATGGTCTCAAACTCGTTGATCCCGGCGGTATCCACATAGTCCGTGTGCAGGATCCTGTCGATCAGCTCCGCCTGGGCCATGATCTCCGGGATGTTGGCCACGTTAGACACGGCGGTAACCTTCTTCATGAGGTCGCCGCGGGCCTTGCCGTACCGCTTCCCCGCCAGGTACGCCAGCTCGATCCCGTACAGCAGGGCGTCGAAGCGGAGGGCCTTGGGGTCGTCCGCGTCCGGCGTCACCAGGGGCGCCAGCTCCTGGTCCATCAGAAGGGTGTCCTCGTAGGTCAGGGCATTATAGCTCGCCGGATCGGCGTACTTCTCTACGTATTTCAGGTGCTGCTTCACGGCGAAGTTGTCCCGGTTCAGCTCCCGGACCTTCCGCACCATATCCTCCACCAGGGCCTTGCGGAACTCGATAAGCTCCGGGGTCTGGTAGGCCAGATCCTGGAGCTTATAGGCGATCTGGGCCTTCAGGGTGAAGAGAGCGCCCTGGAGGGCCAGGAGGTTAGCCGTGGCCTTGCCCTGGTTCATGCGGAAGAACTCGAAGTTGCCGCAGAAGTCGAAGATGTAGAACCGCTCCTTGTCCTTCCCGTCCAGCAGCCCCGGGCAGAGGCGGGTGCCGCGGCCGATCATCTGCCAGAACTTGGCCTTGCTCATGACCTTCTTGAAGAAGACCAGGTTCAGCACTTCGGGTACGTCGATGCCCGTGTCCAGCATGTCCACGGAGATAGCGATCTGGGGCAGCTTTTTCGGGTCGGAAAATTCGTCTATGGCGCTCTGGGCGTAGGTCATGTAGTTGTCGATGACCTTGGCGTAGCCGGGCAGGTGGGGATATTCCTTCCCGAATACCTCCAATATCTTCTCCGCGTGCCGGTGGTTCTTGGCGAAGATGATGGTCTTGCCGAGCTTGTTGCCGTAGTCGATCCTGAGGCCGTTGGTCATGAGCACGTTCAGCACCTGGCGGATGGTGTCCTCGTTGAAGATCCACTCGTTCAGCGCCGAGGAGGCGATGCTCTCGGGCAGCTCCCCGTTCTCGTCGGTGAAGGTGTTCTCGTATTCCTCCTTGTCCTCGTCGGAGAGCTCGTCGTAGACGATGCCCTGCTGGATGAACTTCAGCGTGGTCTCCACGCTGACGAAATCCACCAGATACCCGTCCTTCACCGCCTGACTGAGTTCGTAGCCGTAGGTGGGGACGCCGCTCTCCAGCTCGAAGATGCGGTAGGTGTTCTTGTCGATCTCGTCCTTGGGCGTGGCGGTGAGGCCGACGAGGGGCGCGTCGAACCAGGTGAAGATGTCCTGATACTTGTTGTAGATAGACCGGTGGGCCTCGTCGCAGATGACCAGGTCGAAGTGGCCGCAGGTGTAGAGCTTCCCCTCCCGATCCTCCGCCGTGTCGATCACGTTCATCATGGTCTGATAGGTGGAAAAGACGCAGTGGGCCGTGTAGTTGTCCTTCTCCTCGCAGAGGTTCGTGACGGACAGGTCCGGCAGCAGGTTCACGAAGGCGCGCTTCGCCTGGGTCACCAGGGAATTCCGGTCGGCCAGGAACAGCACGTTTTTCACCCAGCCCCGATCCAGCAGCACCTTCACCAGGGCGATGACCGTCCGGGTCTTGCCGGAGCCCGTGGCCATGACCAGCAGGGCCTTGCGCCGGTTCTTCTCCCCGAAAGCTTCGCAGACGGCCCGGATGGCCCCCTCCTGGTAGTACCGGCCGGCGATGGCCCTATCCACGGTCACGTGCTTCAGGCCGAGGCGCATGGTCTGCAGGTTGAACAGCTTCTCCAGGTCCCGCTTGGACCAAAGTGCCGCGCAGCGGCGCTCGGGGTACAGGTTGTCCTGGATGCGGGTGTCGAAGCCGTTGGTGAGGAAGATCACGGGCCGCCGGTGGTACTTCTGCTCCAGCAGGTCGGCGTAGAGCTTGGCCTGCTGCCGCCCCTTCGAAACGTCCACGCAGGTGCGCTTCGCTTCCACCACCGCCAGGGGCCGGCCGTCGTCGCCATAGAGCACGTAGTCCGCGTAGCCCACCTCGCTCTTATTGGGCATGCCGGGGAGCTCCACCTCGTTCAGCCAATCCTTCCCCTCCACCCAGCCGGCGTCGGCCAGCATGGCGTCGATATACAGCTTCCGGGTCTTGTACTCGCTGAGCTCCAGAGGCTTGGGCACGTAGCTCTCCTGCTGGGCCTCCCGCCGGGCGGTGAGCTCCGCTTTCAGGGACTCGTTCTCCGCCAGCAGGTCGGACAGCTTCTTCTCCGCCTCCACCACCGCCGCCGGAGGCTCCTCCCGGCCGGGGAGGGCGCGGTCGAAGGCCCGGGGCTCGTAGGCGTCGGCATAGCAGCAGGCCACGAAGTCCAGGAACACGAACAGGTTCTCAAGGCACAGCAAAGCCTGATCCCGGTCCACGGCCTTCCCGGAGTGGGCGGCGCCGTTGGCCACCCGGCGGACGAAGTCCATCCGCTTCCAGAGGTCGCCCCCCACCACGTCCCGAAACTCCTCCGTGCCCATGAGAATCGCCAGGGTGGGGTTTTCCTGCCATGGCGTCCGCAGCGCCCCGTCCACGGAGTACATCCATTTCACGGCAAACTCCATGGCCCGGCGGCAGCCGATGACCGCCGCGGCGGCGTCCACCCCATACACCCGCTCGGCGTTCACCGCCGCCCGGCTGAAGGCCTCGAATTTGGGCTCGGTTAAGAGAAAATCAAAGTTGGTCATTGCTCTCCCCGTTGTAGTCATATTGCTGAGTTAAGAATCTATCTCTAAGCGTTACTTCTATTTTCGATATAATCTTAGCCGGGTCCATATCCTTATGGTCACATGTCAATTGATGCTTCTCTGGCTTGATAAAGTATTGGGCTTTCTGTGAGGAATCTTTATGTCCGATATAAATTACAACAATTGTATCACCATCTCGATCTGTCTTCACATCAGTCTTGACCCAATACCCTGATTCTGTTTTTATGGTTGGTTCCTTAACTTCAGCGGTATACCAGTCATCCAAGCGGATTAACTTTGCATTCTTGAATATCTCCATGTTCAATTGTTTTAGACATTTACGTATTATCTCATCTTTGCTTTTTACTCTTATTTCATTTTTACAACATCGACACTGTAGATAGCTATCATATCCGTCAGGCACATAGTCAAGTTCAATTGCTGGATGCTTTGTGCAATGCAGGTGGATTCCATTATCCTTGCAGGTATAGAATGTGACAAAATTCTCTTGAGTCTCATAAAACTCTGTACAATCCCCATACTTTTCAAGTTTTCCGTCAATTAGGGAGCACTTTCTAAATGATATATCATCATTTAACCGATAAATGATAGGTTCTTTGCTCATCTTATGCCTCCTTCGTTATGGTTTTTATATGCTATCATCTTATTGAGTTTTTGTCTCTGAGTACGTGATCTTCATCTCTTCGGCTTTATTCACAAGTGAAAAATGAACGTTTGGATGACTTTTAATAATATCCATTCCTGATTTAATGCTTTCAAATGGTATGGGATGAAGTGAAAGATCACCAATTTCACTTCTTTCTAGAAAAATGGGGTGTTGAATGGAATGCTTCTCTGCTAATTCTGCAATAGCCTTGTTTGCATTGAAATAGTCTTCGGTAAAAAAGTAAAAAGTTTGCTGCAATACTACGGTCACGATTACTAGCAATTGATTGACATGCTGACATATATTGATCATGTCTGGCATCTTTTCAATGTCCTCTTTAGCGCGACCCCATCCATCATATTCCAACAAATGCCTTTTTTCACATATGATTTCAATCTTTCCTGGGGATGAACACTCTACCCTAGAAAACGGAAAGGCATAATGTGCGCAGAAATTACGCAACTTATAAAACAAACGGTATTCTAGGCTTTTGTCAAACAGTTTTTTTACGAACAAATCAAAAGCGTTTTTTGCCTCTTTTCTATGTGAAACTGCTCTCGCAGCATAATCCATAAAAGTTCGAAAAGAAACACAGAAATTGAATAGCATTCTGTTTCCTTCAACACCTAGTTTCTCTAATTCCATCTTCTTGCTTTCATAGAGATTCATCAAGTTCTTATTGTCCATAAAGCTAATAAGTTCATAGCCATTTCTACAAACAATTTCATATGCTGGCTTAACTTGGGACACTTCTTTTAAAAAATCAAAGCCATGCATAAATTCTCGATATTCTTCAAAGGGCATTTCTTCCTTACCCGTTACCTTATGCTCACCTTTATTCGATTGCATATCTGCAACAAAAATCATTTTCACCTCATCCAAAGTATTTCTGCATAAAGGATTGTTTCAGTAGTTCAAGTTTATCAAGGCCATGTTGTATAGTCAAATGATTATTGTCGACCTTTGAGATATAATTGGAAAAAGCCTCTTGTTTTTCCAATGGCGGTACTAACAGCTTGATTTTATTCATGGTCGAAATGGGAAGCTGAGGTTGAGCAGAACCGCTTGCAATGGTTTTCTTTATATCCTCCAGCAAAAACTTGAACTGTTCTATAAAGAATCGCTCGTTAATCTCCTCTTTCATCCGTAACAGAACCATCCCGGAATTGATGCGAATATGCTCAAATGGAATATCATTTGTATAGAACGCAAGGTTTCCTATCGTTCCTCGTGTCGTAAGCACTACGTCTCCGCGTTTCAGTTTTCCCTTTCTTAGGCTTTCATCCTTTTCTTTTGTGATAAACAAACATTCGTCAAAGTTAAAGCCTTGTTTAGTCACGTTCTTCGCATTGAGGAAAAGGCAATAACCATTTTCCGAAAAATCCTCTTGCTTTGGATAATTCACGCCACGATCACCATCAATTATCTCGCAAACTTCCGGCATGGGCTTTATTGGCAACATCAATGATTTAGTTGAAGGGTCACCGAATAGTTCCACAAAGCGGGATTTGACGAGATCATCCAGCTTTTGCAGCTGCTGTTTCCGCAGGGAAATCAAACGATTCACCTTCCCCAATATAGCTACGATTCTTGATTGCTCCTGAATGCTTATATCGGGAATCTGAAAGCTACGAACATCCGCAAGTGAGATATTCAATTGGGCAACACCTTGTTTTTTCTTTTCAAACTGATCTACTATTGCACCGGAATGCAACGCATAATCAAGGAATTTATAATCTATCTTCCCTTTCGGTATTCGGATGATCGCTAGAGCCTGATTCGTATTTGCTGGCAGTATTTCGCTTGTTACAATGGCTGTCCTTCCAATGGCTCCTGCGATAGAAAAGAGAATATCGTTTTCTTGAAGTCGAGAGCGTGAAAGAGCACGATCACATTCTTCTGAAATATGACCGAATTTCTCTTTGATAAAACTACCATCTTCTTCAATACTCTCAATCTTAATAAAGTTGATACCTTCATTCTCAAAAGCAAACCCCAGCGATGTCGGAGTTGTACCTTTCGTTACTACTGACGCTATATCCCCCAGCCTTGCCATCACACCATCCCCTCCAATTCCTTCAGCCCGGCGGCGATCTCCTGTTCCAGGGCGTTCAGCTCCGCCAGGATGTCCGCCGTGGGCGGGTACTGGACGGGCTTGTATTCGGTCTGCTTGTATTTGTTGATGGACAGGTCGTAGTCGTTGGCCGCGATCTCCGCCTTGGGGACCAGGAAGGACCGGGCCGTGCGGGGGCGGTCCGCCTCGGCGGAGAGGTTTTTGAACCGGGCCACGATGTCGGGGATGTCGTTGTCCTTGACGGGGGTGCGCTTGTCGTCCAGGGAGAAGCCGTCGGCCTGCATGTCGTAGAACCAGACGTTGTCCGTACCGCCGTGGCCGGTCTTGGTGAAGACGAGGACGGCGGTGGACACGCCGGCGTAGGGCTTGAACACGCCGGAGGGCATGGAGATCACGGCCTCCAGGCGGTTGTTTTCGATGAGCTCCCTGCGGATGGCTTTGTGGGCCGTGGAGGAGCCGAAGAGGACGCCGTCGGGCACGATGCAGGCGCAGCGGCCGCCCACCCGGAGCATTCGCAGAAACAGGGCCAGGAACAGGAGCTCCGTCTTTTTGGTCTTGCAGACCTTGAGGAGGTCGGCGGAGACGATGTCCGCGTCCAGGCTCCCCTTGAAGGGGGGATTGGCCAGGATCAGGGAATATCTGTCCCGGTCCGGGTTCTGGTCGGAGAGGCTGTCCCGATACTCGATGAAGGGGTTGTCGATGCCGTGGGTCATCATGTTCATGGCGCCGATGCGGAGCATGGTGCGACCCATATCGTAGCCATAAAACATGTGGTTCATATAATGATCTTTCTTCTGCCGATCAAAGAATATCTCTTTCTTATAATGCTCTTTCAGATATGTTCCGGCGGCAACGAGAAAGCCTGCCGTTCCGCAAGCCGGGTCACAGATGACATCATCCGGATTTGGCTCAACCAAGTCCACCATCATTTTGATGATATGTCTGGGGGTGCGAAACGCTCCGGCAAGCCCGTTTTCCTGGAGCCTGGACGAAATGTATTCATAGACGTCCCCACGTACATCAGAGGATTGCGTCTCGTTCATCAGCCGATATATTTCATTCAACGCATCCACCACCTTGGAAAGCAGCAGGGGCGTGGGAATTTTGAAAATGGCGTCGTCCATATACTTGGAATAGGCACTGTCTTTGTTCCCATGGAGGTTTTTGATGAAGGGGAACACCCACTCCTGAATGATGGTATACATCTTGCCTGCAGGGTAATCTTTAAACGTGCTCCACTTAAGCTGCTGGCCATCGATCTGCCGCTCCCCCACCTGGACCTGGCCGGCGAAGATGCTGTCGTAGGGCAGGCCCAGCATGGCGCTCTCCTTGGCGCGGCGATTGTCGCTTTCGTCCAGGTCGTGGATGAACATGAGGTAGGTGATCTGCTCGATCACATCCAGGGGGCTTGTCAAGCCACCCGCTGCGAACGTATTCCAAAGCGCGTCGATCTTGTTTTTTAGTTCCCCGGTAATCATTTATTCTGTCTCTCCACTTTTGAATATATAGTGGTTCCGTCCCCTTTTGCGGGTTTCCCCCGATGCCAGCAGTTTGGCAAGCAACCGGAGCCGTTGGACAGAGGCTGCCCCTTATAGAGGCAGCCTCTTTTCATTTCAATCCTGCAGAGTTTGCAGGCGCTGCTGGAGCTTTTGGAGCATGTCGGCGGCGTTCTGGAGCTTGCGGCGCTCCTCGTTGACCACGGCCTCCGGTGCTTTTTGGACGAACTTCTCGTTGGAGAGCTTGGCATTGGCTCGGGCGATGTCCCCCTGGACGCGCTCGATTTCCTTGCCGATGCGCTCCCGCTCCTTCTCTAAATCCACCAGGGAGGCAAGAGGAATGAAGGCTTCGGCCCCGTTGCAGACCAGATGCACATCGCTCTTTAAGACGGTGCCTCGCTCACGGCTGATATCCGTCTTCTCCACGCCGGCCAGCTTGAGAAGGTACCCCTCGGTGCCCGTGAGCTCCTCCGGCTTCTCGGACACGATGCGAACGCTGATGCGCTGGGCAGGGGGCACTTTCAAATCTGCCCGAATGTTGCGGATGCTCTTGACGAGCTCCATGATAATCTCCATGGCGGCACACTCCCGGGCATACTTGTCAGTCTCCTCGGCCTTGGGCCAGGAGGAGAGCATGATGGTTTCCTCGTGGCCGGGAAGCTGCTGATAGATTTCCTCCGTAATGAAGGGCATGAAGGGATGCAGCAGCTGCATGGAGACGGACAGCACCCGAATGAGCACGGCACAGACGGTCTGCTTCCGGTCCAAATCCTCCCCATAGAGGGCGGACTTGGCCATTTCGATGTACCAATCGCAGAACTCGGACCAGATGAAGTCATAGATCTTCTCGGCGGCCAGGTTCAGCTCGTACCCTTCCAGGTTATCGGTGACGGAACGGGTAATCTCGTTGAGTCGGGAGAGAATCCACTTGTCCGCCGTGTCCAATAGCTCCTCCCGAATGTGGGTATCCGCATCCTCGGGAATGTTCATGAGCACGAACCGGGCGGCGTTATAGACCTTGTTGCAGAAGTTCCGGGCGGACTCCACCTTCTCCCAATAGAAGCGCATGTCGTTGCCGGCGGAGTTGCCGGTGACCAGAGAGAAGCGCAGGGGGTCAGCCCCGTACTTTTCGATAATCTCCAGAGGGTCGATGCCGTTGCCCAGGGACTTGCTCATCTTCCGACCCTGGCTATCCCGGACCAGGCCGTGGATATAGACGTTGGCAAAGGGCGGCTTTTTCATGACCTCCATGCCAAAGGTAATCATGCGGCTGACCCAGAAGGTGATGATGTCATAGCCCGTGACCAGGGTGGTGGTGGGATAGAAATAATCCAATTCTTCCGTCTTATCGGGCCAACCCAAGGTGGAGAAGGGCCAAAGGCCGGAAGAGAACCAGGTGTCCAGCACGTCCTCATCCTGCCGGAGCTTGCCGCCGCAAATGGGGCACTTCTCGGGAGCAGTCTCCTCGCAGAAGGTGCCGCCGCAGTCGTCGCAGTAGTAGACGGGAATCCGGTGCCCCCACCAGAGCTGGCGACTGATGCACCAATCCCGGATGTTCTCCATCCAGTTGAAATAGGGTTTGCTGAACCGGTCGGGAATGAACTTCACCGCTCCAGAGCGAACCGCCTCCAAGGCAGGCTCCGTCAGAGGCTTCATGTCCACGAACCACTGCTTGGAGACGATGGTCTCGATGGTGGTGTGGCAGCGATAGCAGGTGCCCACGTTGTGGGTATAGTCCTCAATCTTCACCAGGTTCCCGGAGGCTTCCAGGTCCTTAACAATGTTCTTACGGCACTCGAACCTGTCCTGACCCTGATAGGCGCCGCCGTTCTCGTTGATGGTGCCTCGCTCATCAAAGACCTTTATGATGGGCAGGTCGTGGCGGCGGCCCACCTCAAAGTCGTTGGGATCGTGGGCGGGGGTAATCTTCACGGCGCCGGTGCCAAACTCCATCTCGCAGTATTCGTCCCCCACGATGGGAATCTCCCGGTTCACAAGCGGCAGCACCACGGTCTTGCCGATGATGTCCTTGTACCGGGGGTCCTCCGGGTTCACGGCCACAGCGGTGTCTCCCAGCATGGTCTCGGGCCGGGTGGTGGCCACGATGATGCTGTAGGACTTATCCGGGGCATCATAGCGAATGTGCCACAGGTGGCTCTGTTGGCTCTCATACTCCACCTCTGCATCAGAGAGGGCAGTTTTGCAGTCGGGGCACCAGTTGATGATTCTGTCCCCCCGATAGATGAGCTTTTTATCATAGAGGGACTTAAAGACCTTCACCACGGCCCGGTTGCAGCCCTCGTCCATGGTGAACCGTTCCCGGTCCCAATCGCAGGAGGAGCCCATCTTCCGAAGCTGCTTGACGATGGTGGTGCCGTATTCCTCCCGCCACTGCCAGGCCCGCTTCAAAAAGCCCTCCCGGCCCACATCCTTCTTGGTGAGCCCCTCGGCAGCCAAGGCTTCCACAATCTTCACCTCGGTGGCGATGGAGGCATGGTCCGTGCCGGGAAGCCACAGCATCTCATAGCCCGCCATGCGCTTATAGCGAGCGATGGCATCCTGCAGGGTGTTGTCCAGGGCATGGCCCATATGGAGCTTACCGGTGATGTTGGGTGGGGGGATGACGATGGTAAAGGGTGTCTTCTCAGGGTTGGGCTTGGCATGGAAATAGCCGCTGCTCTCCCATTTTTCGTACCATTTGGCCTCCACGCTTTCGTGGTCGTAGACCTTGGGCATATCTTTCATGGCTGTTCCTCCTTGCAAATAAAATCGCCCGCCTCGTCAAAGGACGAAGCGGGCGCTCGCGGTACCACCTTTGTTAAACGGAGAAGTCTCCGTTTCCCTCAAAGCTATAACGCAGCAAATGCGTGGGGCACTACTGACAAATGCGTTGGCACCCCAAGGCTAAAAAGCGACCTTCCGTCCCGGCCTTTAGCAGCCTTGCACCTACCGGCTGCCTCTCTGAAAAAAGCAAGGGGCGTACTCCTCTTTCTCATCGCCCATATTCAGGAGAATTTTACTCCCCAGGGCTAAGTTTTGTCAACTGTCTTTTTCGTATTTAGCGAGGAGGTGCTCCCGAAGCTCCGCATATGGTGCCGGTCCCAGGGCAAGATAGTCGTCTAAGAACTGGCGTTCATCCTTGCAGCCCAGGGCAATGGCCTCCTCCATAAGGCTTGTATAGCGGGTATAGCCGTAAACACCAACAAGGCTCGTAAAGGGGTCGTCCATAGCCCGGTTGTAGAAGACCTCCCCATGGTCCCCTGCGCCCCAGGCCGAAAGATACTGTTCTAATTCCGCCTCAGAGTAGCCGTAGTAGTGGATGAGCAGGGCGCTGACCCCCGTCAAGGCCTCCTCCAGCAAACGCTCGTTCCAGCCATAGAGCACAACGGCGGTGCCCATGTCCGATAGGTAGGGCAGAACGCTGTGGGAAAAGTGAATGCCCAGCCCCCACAGATACCCCATGGAAGCGTTGCGCCAACGGGGAGCCTGGTCCCCTGCTTCCCCATAGGCAGCAAGGTAGCATTGTCCCGGGTAATACCAGAAAGCCATCCGTGGAATATCTCCCGCCGCGCCCAGCACGTCCGACTCTATCATTTTAAGTGGCACAGAAGGACACAGTTCCTCCGTGGCCCCATAGAGCAGGGCCATGTCCTTTTCAAAGGAACCTTTGGTGAAGGGGCTTTGTTTGCGGACGACCTGGCTGTCTGCATCCAAAATGGCGCCCAAAATATGTGCCTGGGTCTCCAGCTGGGTTTCCAGGGCCAGAAGCATATCCCCGGGAGCAGCCGCCTCCCCCATATACCGGGACAGGGCCTCGCGATAGGCCTCAGCGCCGGTGCCATCGTCGGTAAAAAAGGACTCTGTCCGATTCTGGTTCTTGAGCACATCCATTAGCTTTCCGGCAGACTCCGCCAGCTTCTCCCGTTGTAAGAGGGGCTCCAAATTGGAGGCTGTCAGCATCCCCTCCCGGGCAGTCAGCCCCCGTCCCTCGTCGCTAAGGGATTGCAGCTGAACGGCAAGGGCTTCCAGCTTTAGGGCAAAGGCGCTTATGCCCTTTGGCTCCAAGGCAGCATATTCCAGCAGCAGACCGGACCCCTCAAAGGAAAACAGCTCCTCAGCGAAGACAGCGTCGCCGCGAGGCTCCAGAGTAGGTAAGGGCGGCAAAGGGTTTTGGGTGGGCAAGGACGTACCCGTTGGGGATGGGGACAGGCTCACCGAGGCAGTCAAGGTTTGGGTCCTGTCAGCCAAGGGGTCCTCCAGGGAACAGCCTAGCAGCAGTACCAGCAGCACAAGGGGCAACAGCCGCTTCATTGCACGCTCACCCCTTCCTTAGTATACTGAATGGTGCTCTGAAACCCCAGGCGTTTTAGGGCTCGGTTCATCTGCTCCGGCAGCGGCGCAATGAAACACATTTCCTCCCCGGTGACCGGGTGCCGTAGCTCCAGCCGCCAGCCGTGAAGAGCCTGACCCTCCAGGCCCAGGCTGTTTTTCCCGGAGCTATAGACCGTATCCCCCACCAGTGGGTGATGGATATGGGCCATGTGGACCCGAATCTGGTGGGTGCGGCCCGTCTCCAGCTCCAAATGCAGCAGTGTTGCCTGACTGAAGCGGTACAGCACCCTATAATGGGTCACGGCGTGGCGGCCGTTGGGCACCACGGCCATCCGCTTTCGTTCCGTGGGATGGCGGCCGATGGGCGCATCCACGGTCCCCTCCTCCTCGCGAAAATTCCCTGTGGCCAACGCCAAATAGCTTCTATGGGCGCTGTGGTCCGCAAACTGTCGCGCTAAGCCCTCGTGGGCCCGGTCGTTCTTGGCCACCACCAACAGGCCGCTGGTCATCTTATCGATGCGGTGAACGATGCCCGGCCGCACCTCGCCGCCGATGGTGGATAGGTTTCCAAAGTGAAATAGCAGCCCATTGACCAGGGTGCCCCTTTCATTCCCCACCGCCGGGTGGACCACCATGCCTCGGGGCTTGTTGATGACGCAGATATCCCCATCCTCATAAACGATGGACAGGGGTATATTCTCCGGCACCAGTTCCGTGGTCTTCACCTCCGGCAAGGTGCAGCGAATGCAGTCCCCCGGCTTGACCCCGTCCTTTTGGCGGCAAGGCTGGCCGTTGAGGGTTACCTGCCCCTCGTCAATCAGGCTTTGGGCGCGGGAGCGGGAAATGTCCATCAGCTGGCTCAGGCACACATCCAGCCGTCGAAACTCCCTATCCGCAATGAAAAGTTCTTCCTGGGGCACTATGACTGCTCCTTCTTAGAAAAGGTTTTCTCCAACAAATCGAAGGTGGTATCCTTCTTCTTAAACAGGGTTTCCCAAATCAGCAGCCCGGCGGCGATGCAGATGGCGCTGTCGGCAACATTGAAGACAGGAAAATTGATGAGCCGCACATAGACCATGTCCCGCACATAGCCTAAGAACAGCCGATCAATCATGTTCCCCAAGGCGCCGGAAACCAGCAGGGCAAGGATTACCCGGGTCAGGGTGCTCATATTCTTGCGCTGCCTGGCAAAAAAGAACCCCATAAAGCATAGGAACACGACCGTCACCAGCAGGAAAACAACCCGTCCCCCCTGCATCATGCCCCAGACGGCGCCTCGGTTCTCCACATACGTTAGCTCCAGCGCCCCGGGTATGAGCACAAAGGGGGCCGTCTGCAGGGAGGCCGCCGCCCAAATCTTGCTCAGCTGGTCCAACAGCAGCACCAGTCCCATCAAAACAAACTCCATGTTACGCTTCGTCCTCCGTAAACACTTTAGCATACAGGCGGCTATAGACCCCTCGGGCCATGTTGACTCGGCCCACATACTTGTCCGTCTCCGGGTAGGGGATATAGAGCAAGGTGCCGTCCGCCTTGGTGCCGTATTGCTCCAGCCATTGCCGGGCGCGGCCCGGTCCGGCGTTATAGGCCGCCAGGGCCACGCCGGGGTTGCCGAACTCGTCCAGCAGCTTTCTAAGATACGCACAGCCCAGGCGAATGTTCAGCGCCGGGTCTAAAAGCTGCTCCTCCGTGACACCCGCAAGTCCCAGCAGCTCCGCTTCCTCCAACCCTGTGGCGGGCATGAGCTGCATCAATCCCAAAGCACCCACACCGCTTTTGGCCTCCGGGTGAAAGCTGCTTTCCGTGAAGATGACGCCGCAGACAAGATAGGGATCCAGGCTAAACTCCTCCGCCGCTGCCCGAATCTCCTGCTCATAGGCCAGGCGATACCGGGTTTTGAGCAGAGCCGGACGACCGAGGGCGAAATATCCATAGAGCAAGGCCCCTGTGAGAACCAGGACCAATGCCCCAAAGAGTAACTTGTGTTCTTCAATCCATCGCTTCATGGAGGGTATCATACACCTTTCTTGCCTGTTTTTCCAGCTCTTCAAGAGTACCGTCGTTATGGATGACATAATCCGCCCGCCGAACCTTTTCCTTCTCCGGCAGCTGGGCCTTGATCCTTAACCTGGCCTGCTCATGGGAGACCCCGTCCCGCTCCCTGATGCGGCGAATGCGAAGCGCTTCCCCGGCGGTGACCACCAGGGTTTTGTCCACGAAGGCATCCCACCCGGTCTCAAACAGCAAGGGCACATCCCAGACCACCAGTCCCCCCGCTCCCTGACTCAGCTCCTGCAATCGGGAAAGGACATAAGGGTGGACGATGCCGTTGAGGGTCCTTCTGTCTGCCTCGCTTGCAAACACCAGCTTCCCTAAAGCCTTTCGGTTCACGGTGCCGTCGGGATTCAGAATTTTTGGGCCGAACGCAGCCACGGTGTCAGTATAGCAAGCTGTGCCCGGTTCGAGGGCCTCTCGGGCCAGCTTATCCCCATCGAGCACCCTGTCCCCCCATTGGGAAAAGAAAGCGGAGACCGTGGATTTTCCCGAGGCGATGCCCCCCGTCAGGCCAAGAATCATGGGCTTGCTCATTTGGTGTCGTACCAGCTTTTGCCCCTGGCCCCTTTTGCGATGAGCTTCACCTTCAGATCCGCCACCTGCTCCATGCAGTTTTCCATCATCTGCTGCACCTGCTCTGCTTCCTTCGCAACAGCATCCACAATCAGCTCGTCGTGAATCTGCAGCACCAGCTTGCTCTTTAGCCCCGCTTCATATAATGCATGAAACACATGGACCATGGCCAGCTTGATGATGTCGGCGGCGCTGCCCTGGATGGGCATGTTCATGGCCACCCGCTCCCCGAAGCTCCGAGTGTTGTAGTTGCCGCTTGTTAGCTCCGGCATGGGACGGCGGCGGCCGTAGATGGTCTGGGCGTAGCCCTTTTCCTTGGCCTCCTGCACGCTCTTTTCCATATAGGCCTTGACCCCCGGGTACCGGTCAAAATAGCTGCGGATATAGCCCGCCGCCGTCTTCACCGGAATGCCCAGATTCTGGGACAGGCCGAAGTCGGAGATGCCGTAAACGATGCCGAAGTTC
The DNA here is from genome assembly GCA_017451295.1 of Clostridia bacterium. Taxonomy (GTDB): domain Bacteria; phylum Bacillota; class Clostridia; order Christensenellales; family CAG-138; genus RUG472. The sequence goes on along the minus strand of JAFSPW010000060.1, from coordinate 23,778 downwards.
ACCGCCTTGGCGGCGCTGCGCTGCTCCTTGGTCACCTCATCAAAGGGCGTATGGAACACCTCCGCCGCCGTGCGGCGATGGATGTCCGCCCCGGAGTTGAAGGCGGCAATCAGGTTTTCGTCCCCGCTGATGTGGGCAAGGAGCCGCAGCTCAATCTGGGAATAGTCCGCCCCGATGAGCACGTGCCCGGGGCTTGCTACAAAGGCCTTGCGTATCTCCCGCCCCTCTGCCGTGCGAACGGGGATGTTTTGCAGGTTGGGCTCCGCGCTGGAGATGCGGCCTGTGGCGGTGACACACTGCTTGAAGCTTGTATGGACCCGGTCGTCCGGGGCCACGGAGGCGATGAGCCCCTCCACAAAGGTGGCATCCACCTTGGCCACGAACCGATACTCCATAACCTTGGGCACTAAGGGATGCCGGTCTTTCAAGGCTTCCAGGGTGTCGCTGTCGGTGGAATAGCCGGACTTGGTCTTCTTGCGAGGGGGCAAGCCCAGCTTTTCAAAGAGGATGGTCCCCAACTGCTTGGGGGAAAGGATGTTAAACTGCTCCCCCGCCAGGTCATAAATCTCCTGAGCCAGGGTCTGCTGCCGGGCGGAAAACTGGGCGTGAAGCGTGTGCAGCACCTGCATGTCCAGGGCAAAGCCCTCCTTCTCCATGGAGAAAAGGACCTGACTTAGGGGCATCTCCACCTGTTCATAGAGCCAGGTCATGCCCTTATCGGAAAGCTCCTTCTCCATGCCGTCTTTGAGCAAGAACAGAAGCCCCGCCCCGGGAGTCCGGCAGTTGAGACGGGACAAACACAGCCTCTCGAAGGTGTCCGTGGGGTGGTTGGCGCAGAGCAGATAGTCCGCTATCATGGCATCAAAGGTGATGTCACCCAGGCATACCCCCTCCCGGTCCATGGCGTGGAGCAGGGCCTTTTTATCGAAGGCCAGCAGCTGCTTTTTCCCTCCCGCAAGGAGGGTCATAAACAGCTCCTTCAGGGAGACCGGCTCGTCAAAGAGGGTGTCCCCGGCGGCAAAACCGTAGGAGGTCTTCTCATTGAAGGCAAAGCTAAAGGCGGGAGAGAGCACGAGGGCCATCTGTTGGCTGCTGCTATGCTCCTTTGCCAAAGCCTCCACTTCCTGCAGGGTGTGCAGGGTGATTAGTTCCTGCTCCACCTCCCCCTGATAGACGGGCTCCTCCCCCTGAGGCAGACGGTTCAATATGCTCCTTAGCTCCAGCTTTTCTAAGAGAGGACGGGCGCCGGACAGGGTGTTTGGGGAAAACAGGCAGTCCTCCAACGTGGCCTCTACCGGTGCCTCGGTGCAGATGGTGCCCAGCCAGTAGCTAAGCCTGGCGGAGGCTTCGTTGTCGCGAACCTTCTCCCCCAGCTTCCCCTTTATTTCGGCGGCATGTGCATATACCCCCTCTAAGTCCCCATAGGTTTCCAGGAGCTTCAAAGCCGTCTTCTCCCCCACTCCCGGCACCCCGGGGATATTGTCGGAGCTGTCCCCCATGAGGGCCTTTAGGTCCTTCATATGGGGACCGTCCAGACCATAGGCTTCCTTTAGGGTGGCTGGATCATATTCCACCGTGTCCGTGATGCCTTTCTTGGTTAGAAGCACATGGGTATTCTCTGTGGTCAGCTGCAGGGCATCCCTATCCCCGGTGACCAGCAGCACATCTAAGCCCGCCTGTTCCCCCCGCCGAGAGAGGGTGCCCAGGATATCGTCCGCCTCATAGGAGGGACAGGTCAGCACCGCAATGCCCATTGCCCGCAGAATCTCCTGAATCAGGGGCATCTGGGCGATTAAATCCTCCGGTGTGGGCTTTCGTCCCGCCTTATAGTCCTCGTACTCCTTGTGCCGAAAGGTGGGGCCATGCAAGTCAAAGGCCACGGCCATGTGCTCCGGCTCCCTGTCAAGGAGCTTAAAGAGCATATTCAAGAACCCATGCAGCGCTCCCGTGGGGGTGCCGTCCTTTGCGTTCATGGGGGTCTGAAGGGCGAAAAAGGCCCGATACATCAGGCTGTTGCCGTCAATTATGATAAAGGGATGCTCCATGCTCACTCCTTCACAATGCCAAACACCAGCGGCTTCGCCTCAGGCTGTTTCTCACCGATGGTCATGGAGGCTTCAATCAACGCCACCGCTTCCTTTAATTGGGTGGAGTCGTTGACATACAGCGTGCAGAAGGGTTCATCAGTTTGAAGCCGGTCCCCCACCCGCTTATGGAGCACCAGGCCCACCGCCGGATCAATGGCATCCTCCTTCTTGGCCCGGCCCGCTCCCAGCATCTGGGAGGCCACGCCGATCTTCTCCGCATCCAGGGCGTGCAGATACCCATCCTTTGGGGGATACACCGGCACCATCTGCTTCACCTTGCAAAGCTCCGAAATCTTATTGGCATCTATATAGCTGCCATCGCCCCCCAGGGCCTCAATCATAGCCCGGAGCTTTTTAAGTCCCCGGCCGCTGTGCAAGGCATCAAGGAGCATGGTCCGCGCCTCCTCCTGAGAATGAGCAACGTCGCTAAGCAGCAGCATCCGTTCCCCCAGCAGCAGGCTCACCTCCATAAGGGGCTCCTCCTCCCCCACCAGGCCAGAAAGGGCATTCACCGCCTCCTGAACCTCCAGAGCGTTGCCCACTGCCAGCCCCAAGGGCTGGTCCATATCCGTCAGCACCGCCTCCACCCGGCGATGTAGCTTTTTGCCGATGCGGACCATGAGGGAGGCCAGCTTTCGTGCCTCCTCCACCGTGTGCATAAAGGCGCCAGACCCCACCTTCACATCCAGCACAATGGCATCCGCCCCGGCGGCCAGCTTCTTGCTCATAACGCTGGAGGCAATCAGGGGAATGCTGGCAATGGTGCCCGTCACATCCCGCAGGGCATAGAGCTTCTTATCCGCCGGCACCAGGTTCCCGGACTGGCCGATGACCGCCAGGCCGTTCATCCGAACCATGTCCATGAAGGCATCCATGGGCTGTTCGATGGAAACGCCCGGAATGGCTTCCAGCTTATCAAGGGTGCCGCCGGTATGGCCTAAGCCCCGGCCGGACATCTTGGCTACCGTGCCGCCGCAGGCTGCCACCAGGGGCGCCACAATGAGGGTGGTGGTGTCCCCCACGCCGCCGGTGGAATGCTTGTCCACCTTTATGCCGGGCAGGGAGGATAAATCCACCGTATCGCCGCTGGCCATCATCACATCGGTCAAGGTGGCGGTTTCCTGGTCCGTCATCCCCCGGAACACCACCGCCATAAGGAAGGCCGAAACCTGATAATCCGGCACCTCCCCTTTCACATAGCCTAAGACCAGCTGTTCGATTTCAGCCCTGGTCAGCTCGCCCCCGTCCCGCTTCTTTTCTACAATATCGACGATACGCATGGCACATTCCTCCTGTTGATGTCTATGCTTTCTGTAACAATGCCGTTGGTATTGGCGGATACCAGCATCAGTCTGTCAAAAAGGCAGAGCCGGTCCTGTAGACGGTAAATCTCCTGCACATCCTCTACCGGCTTTGCTTCACAGTCAGGTACATTCAGCCCCCTGGCGCACAGACGGACATCTTTGAATCCCCGCCCTTTGCCGATTTCAATGGCCTTGCCAAGACCGAATTCTTTGCTGAGAGGAGCAGCTATGTCCGGTACAGAAAAGCCGTCAATAAGCAGCCTTTTACCGGCAGTCACCCCAAAGAGGACCCGGTGCCGTGTTCCCTCCCGGTCCGGCACCAGCTCTGTGAAGATGCGTCCGTTCAAAAAGGCTGCCGCCGTATAAACCGTTCCTTCACCGCCGGGGCTAAGGGGCAGCATGGTAAGATACCGGGACGAATCCTCCACATACAGCTTTTCCATAGCCTGCCGCAACAGGTTCATTCGTTCCTCAAAGGGCAGTTCTTCCTTTGGCAACAGGAGCACTCGTTTGCGGCTTGGCGCCTTAGGCGCAAAGGGAATGGCGGCAGGGAACAGCCCCTCCCCCTCTGCCGTGGGTACGATGCGCCGATCCTCCGTAATCTTGGCCAGGTCGGTATGTTTTGTAAACAGTTCCAGGTAGTTTTCCTGCACCCAGGGCACATAATAGCACAGGCTGCTCATCAGGCTCCCATCCCTGCGCCAAAGGGTACAATTATTCCGGCTGGTCGTGATGGACACGGGACTGACGATGGCGATGTACACCCGCTTCGTTTCATCGAACCGCTCCGCCGATTCCGCCTCCTGCAAGATTGTGTTGCTCAAATCCGCATAGGTCAGGGCTTTGAGCACCCGTTCCCAGCAGCGTGTCTTGGTCTCCCAGGAAAAGTCCGGCACCGGGAACCGAAACCCAACGGGAAATCCTCCCCAATTCATCCCTCAATCTCCTTCTGCAATCTAAGTTTGTTGTTCTCCGCCTGCTCCAAAGCCTCATAGAGGGCTTCCTCCTGCTCCGAAAGCCGTTCCAGCTCCCGGCACAGGGCCTGCATCTGAGCAAAGTCCCCCTTGATTTGGGCCGCTTCCAAGGCATCCTGGGCGGCAAGGGCAGCGGCTTCGTTCGCCTCGATGGCTTTTTCGGCCCTGGTAATCTCCTGCTTGGCCGCCAGCAAGGCTGCCTTACTCTCCTTCTGCCGCTGGTAGTAGTTGTCCTTTTTATCCGTATTGTCCGGGCTCTGCTCCTTCTGCTGAGGCTGTGCCAGCGAGGAGAAAGCTTCCTCCTGGTTCAGCTCCACCATGCCCTCTGAATTCAGAAGCACCACCCGGTCCGCCAGCCGTTCCACCAGGTATCTGTCGTGGGTGACGATGAGGACCGTCCCCCCGAAGGCTTCCAGAGCGGCTTCCAAAACCTCGCAGCTTTGGATATCGAAATGGTTGGTGGGCTCGTCCAGCAGCAGCACGTTGGCGCCGCCCAGCACCAGCTGCAGTAGCTTTAGCCTGGCCCGTTCCCCGCCGGAAAGGGTGCCCACCAGCTTATAGATGTCGTCCCCCCGGAAAAGAAACGCTCCTAAATAGTTTCGCAGCTCCCCTTCCGTACTGTGGGGAAAGAAATCCTGCATCTGCTCCAAGATGGTGAAGCTGGGGGTCAGGTTGTCCGTGTTCTGCTGGAAATACCCCAACCGCACCCCGGCGCCCAGTCTAAAGTGCCCCTGCGAGGGCATCAGCTCCCCTACGATGGCCTTTAGAAAGCTGGACTTGCCGCAGCCGTTGGCGCCCACCAGGCACAGGGTCTCCCCCTTTAGCAGCAGCAGGTTGGCGTGGGAGAACACACGGTGGCTGCCATAGCTTAGGCCCAGGTCCCGCACGTCCAGAATCTCGTTTCCCGAGGGCTCCGCTCCCCGGAAGTGGAAGTGGATAGCCGCCGGATCCTTCTCCGGCTTCACCAGCCCTTCCTTCAGCCTGTCAATCTGCTTTTGCTTGGAGGCAATGGTCACATAGTTTCTGGCCTGATTCCAACGCCGCTGCTGCTCGATGACCCCCTCGATGCGCTTAATCTCCTTAAGGGTCCGCTGATACTCCCGCTGGGCCCGCTGCCGCTGGTCCATCTTCAGCTCCACATGGCGGCTGTAGTTGCCCCGGGTGGCAATCAAGTGCCCGTTTTCCAGCTCCAGTATCCTATCCGTGGCGGCATCGAGGAAAGCCCTGTCGTGGGAGACCAGAATGTACGCTCCCTTATAGTTCGTCAGGTACTCCTGCAAAAAGGTGATGGCTCCCACATCGAGGTTGTTGGTGGGCTCGTCCAGCAGCAACAAATCCGCCTTACGCAGAATGGCCCGTGCCAGCATGGCCTTGGACACCTGTCCGCCGCTAAACTCGGCGATGGGCTTGCTTAGCTCCCCTTCCGTAAACCCGAGGCCCAGCAGGGTGGACCGGGTGATGCTGCGGAAGGTTAGTCCACCCTCCCGATGAAACTGCTCTGTCAGCCGGTCCTGCCGGTTGATGAGCCGAAGGCGTTCCTCCTCAGCGGCCGTCTCCAGCCGTGTCGAAAGCCCCTGCAGCTCCTCCTCCCAGGCAAGGAGCTGTCCATAGGCCTTTAGCACGAAGTCCATGAGGCTAACTTCATGGCTTAGCTTCGGCAGCTGCTCCACCGCCGCCATGTGACACTCCGGCCCCAGGGCCACATAACCGGCATCGGGGCGAATGCGACCTTCGATGATTTGCAGCAGGGTGCTCTTGCCGCAGCCGTTGACGCCAATGAGACCCACCCTGTCCCGGGGGGCCACTTCAAAAGATATATCGGAAAAGAGGGTCCTTTCGGCAAACTCTTTTGCCACTTGTACTACATGCAATATAGCCATACTTTTACGGTTGTTAGTATACCATACAACCGCCCGTATGGGAACCTTTTGCAAAAAATTCAAAGTATTATTAATGACGAGGCCTGTCCCGTACGGTATACTGTTGGTCGAAGGATAGACTATTATGAAGAAATCGAAACTGCCCTATATACATATTGTGCCTCGGGTCCTGCTGGGGACCCTGGGATTAGGTCTCTTGGTTGGTCTTATCGGCGTTGCCATCATGGGCGGAAACCCCATGTCCATGGCCGCCGTGGCCGATGCTGCCTCTCCCCTGCCCACCATGGGGTTTTTGCCAGAGGCAACCGCCACAGCCGAAGCGGTCACCCCCGCCCCCACCTTTGCCCCCACGGCAGCCATTGGCACCCCTGCCACGGACGTGGTGGTCCTTTCCGCCTATTCCACCTTGCGTCTGGGGGATGACAACGCCTCTGTCAGCGCCCTGCAGCAGCGGCTGACGGATTTAGGGTACCTGGATTCGGATATCCCCGGGTCATTATACAACGAGTCCATTGCCGGGGCAGTGACCCTGTTTCAGCGCTCCTGCGATATGCAGCAGACGGGCGTAGCCGACAGCGCCACCCAGGAATCCCTTTACAACAGCAACGCCCAATCCTACCGAATCAAGCGAGGGGACACGGGCACGGATGTCGTTCGGCTCCAGCAGCGGCTATTGGAACTGGGCTTCTATACCGACAGGGTCAACGGCTTCTTCGGTCCCAACACGGAACAGGCGGTCATGGCCTTTCAGCTTTTGAACAACCTGCCCATCACCGGGGTGCTGACTACAGAGGATTGGTCCGTGCTCTATTCCCAGGAGGCCGTCTCCGCCCCCGTGCTGCCTACGGACACCCCTTCTCCCCGGCCCACGCCAAAGGCGACGGCCAGGGCAACAACGAAAGCTACAGCCAAGTCCACTGCCAAGGCTACCACAAAAGCTACTTCCAAGGCTACGGCTAAGAAGACGGCCACGCCCAAGCCCACCAAGACCCCTACCCCGGCGCCTACGGCCACCCCCTATATAGACAAGGACGGTAACCTGGTGACAGCTAAGCCCACGGCCACGCCCAAGGTGACCAAAACGCCCAAGCCCACAGCTACGCCCAAAGTGACCGCCACCCCCAAGGTGACGGATACGCCCAAGCCCGTCTCCTCCGGGAAAAAGACCTACGGCAGCTTGATCGAGGCGGCCCAGGACCAGATCGGCAAGCCCTATGTGTGGAGCTGCGAGGGGCCGGACAGTTTTGATTGCTCGGGGCTGGTCTACTACTGCATGAAGCAAAGCGGTCACAGCATCAGCCGCCAAAGCGCCAAGAGCTACGCTAAAAACAATTCCTGGACCCTCATCTCGTCCATGGATGATTTAAAGGCCGGGGACCTCATCTTCTTTAAAAACGACAGCAGCGATACCGTGAGCCACACGGGCATCTGCATCAGCAGCAGCACCATGATTCACGCCTCCTCCTCCAAGGGGCAGGTGTGCACCTCCCGGCTCCATCAGGACTACTGGGAGCGGAACTTCGTGTGCGGGAGGCGTCCCTAATGGGCTGTGAATTGTGTCCCCGACACTGCCCTGCGGATAGAAGCAAGGGTCCCGGGTTCTGCGGCGCCAGCGACAGAATGAAGGTGGCCAGAATCGGCATCCATCGCTATGAGGAGCCCTGCCTTGCAGGGGAGGGCGGCTCGGGTGCCGTGTTCTTTTCCGGCTGCAATCTTCGGTGCGTTTTCTGCCAGAATAAGGTGCTGCAAACCGGGAAGATGGGCCAATTCTTTTCCCCGGAGGAGCTGGCCGACGCCCTGCTGGAGCTACAGCAGCTGGGGGCGGACAACATAGATTTAGTGACCCCTACCCCCCATGTTGCGGGCATCTGTGCCGCCATAGACAAGGCCAGGGCCCAGGGGCTGCATCTGCCCACCATCTATAACACCAACGCCTATTTGACGACTGACACGGTCCGGCGTTTGGAGGGGTATATCGACCTATGGCTGCCGGACATAAAATATCGGGACCAGCGCCTGGCCGATGCCTTTTCCAAGGCGCCAAACTACTATGAAACCGCCATGGCCGCCGTTGAAGCTATGATGGACATCAGCGGACAGCTGCAAATCAACGAAGCCGGAAGAGCCCAAAGGGGAGTTCTTATCCGGCATCTTGTGTTGCCCAACTGCATCTATGACACCCGGGCTATTTTAGACGGCATTCGGGAGCGATTTAGTACGGACACCTGCCTGTCCCTTATGCGACAGTTCACGCCCCAGCCGGACGGCCAGTTCCCTTTGAACCGAAGGCTGACCCATCGGGAATACAACAACGCCGTGGACTATTGCATAAACCTTGGATTTGAACGGGTATATATACAAAAGGCAGCTTCCGCCACCTTTGCCTATACGCCTGAATTTGGCGACTATGTTACGGTTCAGTTGTAAGCACGCAGTTTTCTATAAACCAGGCCACGCCCTCCTGCTGTTGGGAGGGTAAAATCATATCCGCCACGGCCTTCACCGCCTCGTTACCGTTGCCCACACAACAGCCCACGCCCGCATAGGTAATCATATCCTGGTCCAGAGTATTGTCTCCGATGGCAGCGATATTCTCCCGGGGAATGCCCAGATTCTCCCCCAAAGCCTGTAAGGCCGTACCCTTGGTCACCTGGCGGCTGCCGATTTCGATGAACCCGGGCTTGGAGGTAAGCGCATGGAGCTGTGGCGGCAAAGCGGCCTGTACGGCGGCCATGCACGCCTCTGCATTCTCCGGCGCATACAGCAGCACCTTGGGCACCAGGGACCACTCATGCTCAAACAAACGCTCCTCCTCCCGCCAGGAAAGGCCCTGGGTGGAGCAATACTGATCCGTAAAGGCGTTCCTTTTGGCGAAGACCACCGTGTCCCCCTGATAAATCTGGGCATGGATTCCCAGCTCCTTCCCGAGCCGAAGGCTGAGGGCCACCTCCTCTGGATCCAGGAAGTGATGGAGAATGGGCTCTCCCGTGGCATAGTCTGCCACCAGAGCGCCCCCAAAGCAGATGATATGGCGGTACCCCTTCCCCAGTTGTTTCCGGATATTACGGGTGCCCGCATAGCCCCGGCCCGTGGCAAGGACGATATGAACCCCCTGCTCTCGGGCTTTGTGTAGGGCCGCCATGGTCCGAGGCGGGATGATGGAACTCATGTCCACCAGGGTGTCGTCTATGTCTAAAGCCAGCAGTCGAATATCCATACTCATTTCCTCATAGCTGCCCGAATGTCCCCGGCCATATACAAAGAGCCGATGGCCACCAGAACGTCGGAAGGCTTTGCCTCCTGCAGCAGCAGCTTCAGGCCGTTTTCAACGGTCCCCGCTGCCTGTGCCTTGCCGCCCAGCGAAACAATCTCCGCCGCCAGTTCCGTATCCCCCATGGCCCTGGGGTTCCTTGGCTGCACGGTGATGAAACTGTCTGCCAGGGGCAGCAGCAGGGAAAGCATTTCCCCGTGGTCCTTATCCCCCATGACACCCATAAGAAAGCGAATCCTCTTTCCCGGGAACAGTTCCTGCAGAGTCTGTGCCGCTGCCGCAAAGCCGTGGGGGTTGTGGGCACCGTCCAGAAGGAACACGGGGTCCCGTTGCAGCAGCTCCATGCGGGCAGGCCAATGCACCGATGCAAAGCCCTGATACACGGCCTCGTCTGGGATAATGAGGCCCCGCCCCTTCAATTCCTCCAGCGCCGTAAGGACCAAGGCTGCATTTTTCTGCTGATGACAGCCTAAGAGGGGCAGATGCAGATGCGCATAGCTTCCGAAGGAAAGGTCCTGCCCATCAAGGCTCTGGCTGTGGATTTGAAGGCGGCTGAAATCCGTCACCACCAGACGATTGTGCCGCTCTTTACAGGCAGTCTGAAAGACAGCATCCGCCTCCGGGTTCTCACCATAGATGACGGTGACGCCGTTGGGCTTGATGATGCCGGCTTTCGCCGAGGCGATGCTGGTCATGGTATTGCCCAGGTACTGCATATGGTCAAAGCCCATGGCGGTGATGACGGACAGCAGCGGGGTGTCGATGACGTTGGTGGAGTCCCACTCTCCGCCCATGCCCACTTCCAGAACCACCACATCGCAGCCCTGCTCACAGAAGAAGACCATGGCAGCGGCGGTGATGAGCTCAAACTCCGATGGCCTTTCCTCCATGTCCTCCGCCAGGGGACGAATCCGTTCAAACAGGGCCACCAGGGCTTCATCACAGATGGGGATGCCGTTCACCGCCATGCGCTCGTTGAATCGGTTTACATAGGGGGAGGTGTACAGACCCGTCTTATACCCCGCCGCCTGCAATACAGAGGCCAGAAGAGCACAGGTGGAGCCTTTGCCGTTGGTCCCCGCCACATGGATGAAGGACAGCTTCTTTTGGGGGTTACCCAGGCGATCAAGAAGCTCAAACGTGCGCCCCAGGCCAGGCTTGGTCCCCGTCCAGTAAGACCCATGAATATAGGCTAAGGTTTCGTCATAGTTCATAATCCACCGCTTTCTTTACCACCCGATGATACACAGCCTGATGCAATAGGCAACACACCACCGTATCCAAGGCCAGAATCACCAGCTTCATGGGCGCCCGGCCCGAAAGCAGGACCCAGAAGGGGATGTGGGTGTGCAGAATCACATCATTATACCACACCAGAGCCAGAGACATATACAGTAAATTGGCAACCAGTTCCCCTATTACCACAGACGCTCCCAGCCCCAGCCACCGCCTTTTAGGCGTAATCTTGCGAAAGGCGAAGCCCACAATAAGCCCCAGGAGCACCGGCGTCACCGTCAGCGGCGGGAAATAGACCCCGCTGGAACCCTGTATGAGCATGCCCAATATGTCCGCCAAGGCCCCCACCAGGGCGCCCGAAAGGGGTCCCAGCCAGGCCGCCGCCAGGATGACCGGCACATTCTCCAAGCTAAGCCGCAGCGTGGAGGACACCTGATAGCCCGCATACCGGGCCAGCACAATCTGCAGCGCCACAAACAAGCCCATCAGGCTCATGCGCCGCACGGAAAAGAAACGCTTCATACAGCCACCTCCACACAAACGCCCGCCCAAATGGGCGGGCAAAAAACGGCGTTACTTACGCATCCGCGTAGTTGTTGAAATAGTTTTGCACCAGCACGATGGGAGTGCCCTTGTCGCCGCTGCCGCTGGTCAAATCGCACAGAGAACCAATCAGGTCCGTGAGCCGCCGGGGCGTGGTGCCCTGGGACACCATCTGGCCCTTCAAGCTGGCGTTTTTCTCCCGGATACGCTGGGTAATGGCTTCCCTGAGTTCCAGGCCGCTGAGGCCCTTAAAATCGTTGTCCGCCAGGTATTTGAGTTTCAGCTCGTTGGGAAGGCCGTTGAGACCGGAGGTGTACCCGGGAGAAACCACCGGGTCAGCCAGCTCCCAAATCTTGCCCACCGGATCCTTGAAGGCCCCGTCCCCATAGACCATGGCCTCCACATGGATGCCGGTCCGAGCGATGAACTCTGCCTGAATGGCCTCGGCCACCGCCTGCGCGTTCTTGGGGAACAGCTTAATGGTGTTCTCCGTGGCCTTGTTGGAGCCCAAGAGGCCATAGTCCGGCTGATAGCCGCTGCCATCCACACTCTCGTTCATGATGTCACACAGGGTGATGGCCTTCTTGGCGCCGGCTTTCAGCAGACGCTTTTTCGTCCGCTCCCGCTCGTGGATGTTGGCGCAGATGATATTCTGAGCATAGGGCAAAATGGCCGTGGGGTCGTTGGCAAAGAGAATCTTTGCCTCTGCCCCCTCCTCCTCAATAAGGCTGCGATAGTATTCCACATAGTTGACACCGGTGAAGGTGTGCTTGGGCTCTCCGAACAGGGCGATGAACTCCGCCTCCGTCAGGGTCTTTGAATAGGGGTTGATGCCCGAATCCAACAGCACATCCTCGTCCACCAGATGGTTCCCTTCCTCATCCGCCGGATAGGAAAGCAGGACCACCACCTTCTTGGCCCCACGGGCAATGCCCCGCAGGCAGATGGCAAACCGATTCCGACTGAGAATGGGGAACACCACACCCACGGTATCGCCCAGCTTGTTCTGCACGTCCTTGGCGATGTGGTCCGTGGTGCAGTAGTTGCCGTCGGCCCGGGCCACCACGGCCTCGGTCACTGCGATGACATCCCGGTCATGAATGGCAAAGCCATCCTGCCGGGCAGCATCCAGCACGGAGTCCACAACGATGGTGACGATATCGTCTCCCTCTCGAATGATGGGGGCGCGCACGCCTCTTGAAATTGTACCAGCCATAGATGTATCTCCTCTTCTTAGGCAAAAAACAGACTATACAATACTCCAATCGGGGCATTGTGTCAAGAAGAAAAAATATATGATTGTAATTTATTTGTGATTCCTGTTCGGCTGGAAGGGATAGCAAAACAGATTCACACATTCCGTCAGCGCTCTGCCAAAGGCCCGGATTACAGGTTGGCGAATTGCAAACCCCTTCCGTCACGGGCAATGAGTTGCCCGTGCCACCTCCCCAGCTGCACCCAAGGCAAGCTGTCTCCCCTTCCGTCATTTTTGCTAAGGCAAAAATGCCACCTCCCCCATTGCTACGCAACGGTGGAGGCAAGAATCCGTTCCTTTGCCAGTTTTGTTTGGCAACGGTGGAGGCAAGAGGGGGTACCAAAAGGCTCCCCCGCAGGGAGAAAAAAGGAGAGCCGCATAGGCAGCTCTCCTAAATGGATTACATAAGTTTCTCTTTTTGCGCCGCTTTTTCTATTTGTTAAAGAGAAAAAGCGGCAAAGAGAGGTTTTGTCTTTACTCCACTAATATAACATCATGTATAACAAAAGGCAAAGGGGCAGATGCACGGAGATGGACCGGAAAAGCAAAGGAAAATCAGTCCGCCATACGGATGCGCTCGGCAATCTTCAAGGCGGTGGGGGTGACGGCCACGCCGCCTTTGGCGGTTTCCCTGAGGTCGGGGCTGAGCATGCGGCCCACATTCTTCATGGTGGTGACCACCTCGTCAAAGGGGATGATGCTCTCGATGCCGGCCATGACCATATCGCTGCACAGCACGGCGTTGCAGGCGCCGATGGCGTTGCGCTTGATGCAGGGGCATTCCACCAGGCCAGCCACGGGATCGCAAACTAAGCCCATGACATTTTTCAGGGCGATGGCTGCCGCATGGAGGCACATTTCGGGGGTACCGCCCCTAAGCTCCGTCAGGGCGCTGGCGGCCATGGCGGCGGCGGAACCGGTCTCCGCCTGGCAGCCGCCGGAGGCACCGGCTAAGCTCGCGTTGCGAGCGATGATAAGGCCGATGACCCCGGCGTTAAAGAGGCCGGAGACCATCTGCTCCTCGGTCAAGTCGTGCGTGTCCCCATAGCAAATGATGGTGGCGGGCAGAATGCCGCTGGCACCGGCGGTGGGGGCAGCCACGATGCGGCCCATGGAGGCGTTTACCTCCGTCACCGCCATGGAGGAAGCCACGATGCGGGTGAGCTCCCGGCCCATGATGGCGCTTTCTGTAAAGGCGTTGAGCTTGTCTGCATCCAGGCCCATGAGGCCGGTAACGGAGGTTTGCTGCTCCTCCAGGCCCTCCCGAATGCTCTCGCGCATGACCTGCAGGTTCAGGCGCATTTCTTCATAAATCTGCTGGCGGGTCATCTCCCCCCGCTCCACCTCCAGGTTCATGCCCACCTCACTGATGGTGAGTCCCTTTTCATGGCAGATATGCAGCAGTTCCTGTCCGTTGATGATGTTGTATTCACTCATATGGTGCAAGCCTCCGTGATGCCGTCCACGTTGTTGATAATCCTGCGGCGGGTGGCCTCGTCCACAGGGGTGTCGGTTTCAATGACCATGCAGGACCCCTTGCCAGACTCGCTGCGGAATACCTTCATAAAGGCCACATTGATGCGTTCCAGCGCCAGAATGGAGGTGACCTTGGAGATGACCCCGGGAGCGTCCTGATGGAAGCAAATGAGGGTGGGATACTCCCCGGTGAAGCTGACCTCCATATCGTTGATGCTGGTGACCTGGATGCGGCCGCCACCAACGGAGATGCCGGTATAGGTATACTCCTTGCCGTCCTCCCCCCGCACATAGACCTTGGCGGTGTTGGGGTGCTCCGGCTCCTCATCGCTGAAGAACACGGGGATGTCCACCTCCGCCTCCTTGGCAAGGAGCTTTGCATAGCGGATGGTGCCCTGGTCCGGGTTCACGCCCAGAATTCCGGCGACGATGGCGGTGTCCGTGCCGTGGCCACGGCCCGTTTGGGCAAAGGAACCATATAATGTGACCCGGGCGGAACAAACATGGCCATTGACCAGACGGTTGGCCACCTGCCCAATGCGGACCGCCCCGGCGGTGTGGGAGCTGGAGGGGCCAATCATCCTTGGACCGATGATATCGAAGATGCTGATGCTCATTTATTCTCTCTCCTTGGGGAATCTATCGGGAGTATAGCACATCCTATCCCATAAAAAAAGAGGGCGAAAAAAAGATTTTTATACTAATCCGCGTCTAAAACATGTGCAGTCGGCGAGCAAATTCTGCGTTGGTTCCATGAGGAGAATCGCAGATTGACTCTGGACCGTCAATCCAGATTTGACGAAGCAGAACCGGCACAGAAGGTGCCGCCCAATGTGCATGGGTTAGGCGTGGATTAGTATTAGATGAAAAAAACTCGCCGCCGGATGGCGACGAGCGCAGTAGCTGTTCTTAACTTAGTTGAGGATTTCCTTCAGACTCTTGCCGGCCTTGAAGGAGGGAGCCTTGGAGGCGGCGATGTCGATGACTTCGCCGGTCATGGTGTTGTGACCCTTGCGGGCGGGACGCTCCTTGGCTTCAAAGGCACCGAAGCCAACCAGGGACACCTTCTCACCATTCTTCAGAGCTTCCATGATGGTATCCAGAACACCGTTGACGACCTTGTCAACATCGTTGCGGGAAAGGCCGGATTTCTCGGCCACAGAAGCGATAAGTTCAGCTTTATTCATTGTATATTCCTCCGAATCATTTTTTCGAACGGGACTTATTGTAGCAGTCAACGGCAGTAAAATCAAGACCTATTTTTCATTTTTATCGGTTTTCCGTTTCTTTTGCCTTCTCCCACCACGTATCCATTTGTTCGAGGGTCATGCCCTGCAGGCTTTCCCCTGCGGCGACGGCAAGGTTCTCCATGCGTTCGAACCGGTTGATAAACTTATCTGTTGCCTTGTGCAACGTCTCCTCCCCGTCAAAGCCCAGCAGGCGGCACACGTTCATGCAGGCAAAGAGCAGGTCTCCCATCTCCTTTTCCTTATCCCTGCACTCCCCGGCGGTCATGGCCTGCTGTAGCTCCCGGGTCTCCTCAACAATCTTATAGAAAGCATCCTCTGCCGTATCAAAGTCAAAGCCAATCTTCCGGGCTTTCTTTTGCACCTTCTCGCACCGAAGCAGAGCCGGGAAACTCCGGGGCACGCTGCGCAGGGTCTTAGTAATGGTATTCTGCCCCTTCTCCTTCTGCTTCAAGGCATCCCAGTTTTTCAGCACCTCAGCAGAGGAGCTGACCTTTACGGTGCCAAACACATGGGGATGCCGATAGATGAGCTTTTGGGTGATGCCGGTGGTCACATCCCTGTCATCGTACCGCCCCTGCTCCTCACCGATGACGGCATGGAACAGGGCGTTCATCAGCACATCGCCGCACTCCTCCACGATGTGCTCGTCGCTCCCCTCGTCGATGGCATCCAGGAGCTCGTAGCACTCCTCCCGCAGATCCTTTTTCAGGCTCTCGTGGGTCTGCTCCCTGTCCCAGGGACAGCCGCCGGGCGCCCGCAGGCGGCGCAGGATGTTGACTAAATCATAAAAGCCATAGGTCTGCTTCTGCTCAAAGGGGAGAGCGGGCACAAACAGCACCGTGGAGGCAAAGAAGCCGCCCTCCCGGTCAAGGGCGTAAAGGGGCAGCTCCCGATGCGCATAGGCGCCGTTTTGCTGCTGCACCGCCAGCGTGAGCGTCCACTCATCGGGATAGAACCGCTGCAAAAACAGCTTTACCTCCCCCGCCAGCAGCCGGTTGTCCAGCTCGCAGATGTACAGGGGCTTGTCCGTGTCCACCTGTTCGGGCAGGGCGTTGGCCACATACACCTGTCCCTCCCCTGCCTTGGGGAAGGCGGCCTGGTGATAGGGCACCCCGGGAAGGACGAGCAATTCAAACCCATTTGTGCGGCAAGCCGCCTCTATGGCAGGCAGCTGACTATAGCACCCGCCGCCCATGACGGCATAGACTGCGGAACCGCCTTGGGTAAGCCGATGGGCAATAGCTTCGTTCAACTGCTCATAATCCTCAGCGGCGGCATAGATGTCGTCCATGGACACATAGGGGAGGTTGTTTTCCAACACGGGGCGGGCAGAGGGATGCTCCGCCGTCTGCAGGTATAGAACCGGCGCCCGGCGCAGGGTTTCCATGGCGGCTAATGTAAGGGTTTGGGGGGTGCTCAAGGGCACGATGGTCAATGTGTTCTTCATGTTCGTATCCTTACTTAAAGAATCGTTTGAGTTTGCTGCCGCCGGGGATGCTGCTCAGTTCCTCCGGTGTGAACAGGCGCATGACCATTGCCATGAACAGGTACACCCCCACGCCCACAAGCACGGAGGCCAGAGTGGTGATGATGCCCGGGCGAATGGCATATAGCAGAGCATAGGCGCCATAGACGGCTGCTCCCATGGCAAGGGAACAGGCGATGGGCTTTAGAAACATATCCACGAACCGAATGCGAAGCCCCGTGACCCGCAAGACCAGCACCGTGTCAATAATGCCGGAGACGGCATAGCAGATGAGGTTCGAAAAGGAAGCTCCCAGAATGTTGACCTTGGGAATGGACAGGAGCACCAGATTGGAAAGAATCTTGGCTGCACCACCCGCCAGCAGGCTAAACACAGGCCAGCTTTGTTTGCCCATGCCCTGCAGGGCCCCGGTCATAGTCTGCACCAGGGAGATGAACACCACCGTCCAGGCTGCCACATGCATAATCTGGGTGGCAACGGCAAGGGATTGGGGGGTGATGGAACGAAACAGCATCTGGATGATGGGACCGCCCAGCACGAAAAGACCTACGGCGCAGGGCATGCCGATGGCCATGGACAGCTTTAGCCCCAGGCCGGCAAAGCGGTGGGTGGCCGCCACATCCCCCTTTGCCCTTGCCCGGGAGATGGCGGGGACAATGGACATAGCGAGGGCGGTGGTCAAAGAGGCGGGCAGGTTGATGAGGGAGCGGACATTGGTAGACAGGGCCACATACCGCTGGTTCACATCCGCCTCCGCCATATAGCGGCCCAGGCCGGAGAAAATCATCTTCACATCCAGCATGCTGGTGATGGGGATAATGGAGGCGCCCAGGGTGATGGGAATGGCAATCTTCAACAGCTCCGGAATGACGGGGTTGTCGTTCCTGGGCTGGGTGCTGGCGCCCAGGGGCATGTAAAGTCTGCGGTTCTTATAGCGGAAGGCCATCACCACCAGCAGGGCAACGAACTCCGAGATGGTAACCCCCAACAGCAGCCCGGCGGCGCCATATTCCGGGCCCCGGGAAATCCAGCGGGAGGCCAGGTACAACCCCGCTATGGCCTTGACCACCTGCTCCGTCAACTGGGAGATGCCGGTGCCGGTCATGTGCTGCGCCCCCTGCAAATAGCCCCGATAGGCGCACATGCAGGACACAAAGAACAGGGCCGGGGCGAGGGTGGTGAAGGAAAGGATGTAGGTCTCATCCTTTTCAAGCAAGGTGATGGCAAAGAACCTTGCCCCAAAGTAGAGCACCGCTGTGGTCAAAAGACCCACCGCAGCAAGCAGCACCAACGCATGGCGAAACACCCGACGGGCACCTGCAAAGTCCCCCAGGCCAAAGCGTTCAGACACCATGCGGGAGATGGCTGTAGGCACCCCGGAGGAGGAGATAATCAGCAGCCAGGAGTAGAAGGGGAACACAATCTCATAATAGACCATGCCCGCTTCCCCGATGACATCATAGGCCCAGATGCGGATCATGACGCCGATAATCTTGCACAGCACGCCGGCAAAGGCTAATATGGCGGCGCCCGCCACAAAGGTTGTTTTTTTCGTCGTTTCCATAGGTGTCAGTATATCACCGTCAGGGGCAGCTGTGCAATGGCTTTATGGTGCCAAAGTGAGGCCCTGGGCCAAAATGGGCAGATTCGCTGCATAGATGCTTTCAAAATCGGAGAGGGGCAACGGGTTCTCGCCCCGTCCGGCTTCGATGGTGTAACCGGGGCGAAGGTAGGTTTGAATGTACCAATCCTTGTATCCCGCGTGGCCGCTTGCATAGGGGGTATCCTCTAAGGCGTAGCCGCTAAGCCCGGCGAAGGTTGCCCCAATCTGCCTGGCATTTTGCACCTCATAGTCTTCATACCGCCAATAGATGGTCTCTCCCTGGGTGTGATAGGCAAGCGTCAGGGCAAAGTCCCTGTCCTCTGTCCAGCGAGCCATGGCTCGGCTCTCCGGGGCAGACAGCGGCGACAAGCCCACAAAGTCCCTGGGTCCGGGTCGGGTGAACCCGGCGGCGTACTTGATGCGCCGGGCGATGTCCCAGCCCGCCGGGTACTGTAGATTCAAATCCACTCCTTGGATGTTGGCCTTCCAGCCCTCTGGGAAGGGAATGCCCGGATAATAGGCCGAGAGGGCCCGGGCCTGCTCAAAGTAGCTGTCGCCCGTAGCAATGGCGCCGGTGACCAGGTCCACCCCGTCCGGGTTTACTAGCGGCACTACATGAACCGTGGCGGCGGCAAACAGCTCCTTTGCGGGCAGTCCCGCTACATCCTCCCCCAGCACATAGGCTCGGGCAAACTCCTCCACGAACCGAAGCAGCACCGGGGTGGTAATCCACTCATTCCCATGGTGGGCGGCATTGTATCCCACCTGCTTGGGACCCTCCCCTATCTGCAGGGCCGTCAGCGGTCGCCCCATAACGCTGGAGCCGATGGAATAGGATTGAATGAAGGGGTACCGCCGCAGCAGTCCCTGCGCCATGAGCCCGGTGAGCAGGGAGGAAAAGGGCATCTCCCCCGTAACCACGGGAAGATTTAGCGGCACGGTCACCGACTCCCCCACCTGAAGATTCCCTTCCTCCAAGGTTGGATTGGCGGCGGCAATCAGGGGCACCGGGATGCCGTATCGGCGGCTGAGCAGATAGTAGCTATCCCCCTGCACCAGGCGATGAAGGGTATACCCGGTGATATAGGGGAACAAGGCCGCCCAGGTTAGCTTCCCCGCCACGCCGTCGCTGAGCAGTCCCCTGTCCCTTTGAAACTGCTGCAGGGCCCTAAGAGTGCGGCGACCGAAGATGCCGTCTATACTCCCTAAATCCATCCCTGCCCGTTTCAAAGCGTATTGCAGGAGTTTAACATTGTATCCCTCGTCCCCATAGCGTACTAAATGCATATCCATTCTTCCTTTCCTATTGTTCTTCCAGCCAATCGTTGGCCATTCTTTCCAGCAGCTGGACCGTCTCTTCCAAGGCCTGGGGGCTGAACATATCCTCCCCCACCACATCCATTAGTCCCTGCTGAGCGCTGCGGGTAAGGAGCCTTTGCATGCCCTTATTCCCCATGGCATAGAGGCGAAGGGCGGCCATCATGCTGGTGGAATAGCTGATGTAATAGAAGGGGTATTCCAGGGTGTGGTGAATCTTGGTCCACTCCTGCCCCTCATAGCCAAAGAGCAAATCAAAGCCATACTCCTGCACCAGACGATGATAGAGGGTATCCAATTCCTCCAGGGTGGGTTGCTCCATGGCATAGGCCAGCTGTTGAAACTCGTCCTCCATGCAGCCGGAAAGAAGGGCATACAGGGCGTTATTCAGCCAGCACAGCTTTGCCGCTGTCTTATACCGGCCAAAGAGGGAAGCATACCGGTCCGTCATCAGCAGCTCGAAGGTCTGGGCATCCGCCTCCGCTACGTCCAGGTCGTTTTTGCCAAAGTAGCTGCCCTGGGGGTTCAGGGCAAAGCTCAGATAGTGGCCGAACTCATGAATGACCGTGAACACATCCGAGGCAGTCTCCTCCCACTGGGTGAACAGATACGGGCTCTCGTAGGCGGCGATGTAGGTAGTAAAGCTTCCCTGCACCTTATGGGCTGAGGGGGCGCTGTCGTATAGGCCAAGGGCCAGCATCCCTTCCAATATCCCCTTGGCCCCGGGCACCACCTGCTCCGAAGCCTCGCCCATGGCGCTTAAAAAAACGTCCTCCCTGAAGGTGGCACTGCCCAGATACAGCAAGTCCCCGTCGCAATTTTCCCGAAGCCGGCGGAACAAGGGCACCAGCCGCCGCTTACATATCTGAGACGCCGCAAGGGCCGTCTTAGGGGAATAGGCCCGACCGAAGGCTTCGTATTGGCTTTGGGCATAGGTTTTTCCTTTAGGGGCCATGGCCTTTCGCACGTCCATCAATTCTAAAAAGATGTTCCCTGCCTGTCGGTGCCACTCGGCCTCATAGGCATCGAGGGCCGAGAGGAAGGTGCCAAAGGACATGGATTCATCCGCCATGAGCTGTTCATAGGTCCAGGTGCGGCCATGGGCTTCCACCGTCACGGTTGCGTTCAGGTTTTCATAGGCGCGGCATAGGGCGCTCTCCTGCTCACGAAGGGCTTCCATGGCCGGGCTGCTACGACTTAGCGCCTCCAAAAGGCGCTGCCGATAGGCTTCCCCCGCCTCTGCGTGGTAGGAAAACCGATCCATAAGCTCTATCTCCAGTTTGACAAGCGCATGCTGCAGGGCGGTAGCTCCTTTGTCCAGCCGCTGAAAGTCCGCCGCTGCCGTCTGGTCCATCACATTCCGGCAGTATCGAATATGGGCTAAGGTGACGGCGCTGAGGAGGGCGGCATACTGTGAACATAGGTCCTCAAAAGCGGACACCGCTTCCTTCTTCTGTAAGGAAGGAAGATTCTGCTGCAGGCTCTGTGCCGTAACCAGCATGGCGGATGGATTCAGGAAGGAAAGGTCCATCTTGGGGAAGGGTACGCTGGGGCTCCACTGCCGTTCCTCTTGCCTTAGATACCCTTTTGCCGCCTGGCGAACCGGAGCACAGCCCAGCAGCAGCAGGCACAGCAAAGCGCTAATCACACGTTTCATGGTCCACTATATGCAAAAACCAGGCCGATATGGCCTTGATAAAAAAGTTCATTTGTGTTTTGCGACTAAGTATGATATACCTTAAAAAGCGACAATAGGATATAGAAAAACCAAGGTATGGAGCGATGATATGAAGATTGTTGTCTTGGCCGGGGGGCTCTCCCCTGAACGGAACGTTTCCCTTTCCAGCGGCACCATGGCCGCCAACGCCTTTTTGCAGGCGGGGCATCAGGCTATATTGCTGGATTTGTTCTTCGGTATGCCGGATTTACAGGGACCCATCGAAGACCTGTTTCAAAACGCAAAGCCCCTTTCTGCTGCCCCCATCGGCGAGGTGGAACCGGACTTGAAGGCCATTGCTGCCTCCCGTCCGGAGGGATGGTCAGACCGCATCGGCTGCAACGTCATTGAAATCTGCCAGGCGGCGGATATCGTGTATATGGCCCTGCACGGGGCGGACGGGGAGAACGGCTCCGTTCAGCGGGTGTTCGACCGCTACCACATCCGCTACACCGGCAGCGGTCCGGAAGGATGCCGGGTGGCCATGGATAAGCATGCGGCCAAGTCCATCTTCGTCAAGGAAGGCATTCTGACCCCCAAGTCAAGGCTTTTGCACCGGGGCGAAATCTTCTCCCTGGATGAGCTGCCCCTGCCCGCCGTGGCAAAGCCCAACAGCGGCGGTTCCTCCATCGGCATCTCCATCGCCCGCACCCGGGAGGAGTTGAAGACCGCCATCGCCACGGCCTTTGCCCAGGAGGATGCCATCTTGATTGAGGAGTTCATAAAGGGCCGGGAGCTTAGCTGCGGCGTTCTAAACGGCAAGGCCCTGCCCATCATCGAAATCATTCCCAAGACCGGTTTCTATGATTATAAGAACAAGTATCAATCCGGCGCCGCCCTGGAGGTGACCCCTGCCCCCTTGAGCCCTGCCGCCACTCAGAAGGTGCAGCACCTAGCGGAGAAAGTGTTTGAGGCTCTGGGGCTGAAGGTCTATGCCCGCATGGACTTTTTGCTCACCGAAGACGGGGATGCCTACTGCCTGGAAGCCAACACCCTGCCCGGCATGACCCCCACCTCCCTGCTGCCCCAGGAGGCGGCGGCGGTGGGCATCGACTATATCCACCTGTGTGAGAAGATTATCGCCCTGTCCTTGGAGAAATACGCATGATTCCCTTTTCCGTTGAACGGGCCGTTTCGGTTACCGGCGGCACCTATTACGGTCCCGAGGCTCTGAGAAAGCAGAGTTTTACCAGCGTATCTATCGACACCAGGACCATGGAGCCTAACGCCCTCTATGTGCCTGTGAAGGGGGATGTGTTCGACGGTCATCGTTTCATCCCCCAGGCAATGGAGAAGGGGGCATTGCTGACCCTTTCTGAGGTGGAGACCCCCTACCCTCACATTCGGGTGAAGAACTGCGTGCAAGCGTTCCAGGCTGTAGCCCACGCCTATCGAAACGATTTTGATATCCCCCTGGTGGGCATCACCGGAAGCGCCGGAAAGACCACCACCCGGGGCATGGTGACTAGTCTCCTGTCCACCACCTTTTCGACCCACGGCACCAGGGGGAATTTGAACAACCAGACCGGGGTGCCCCAGGTTCTATTCGGGCTCATGCCGGAGCATGAGTGTGCCGTGGTGGAGATGGGGACCAACCACTTCGGGGAGATTGAAGCCCTCTCCGCCATGAGCGAGCCCACCATCTGCCTGTTCACCAACATTGGCGAAGCCCATATCGAGTTTTTCGGCAGCAGGGAAGGCATCTTCAAAGGCAAGACGGAGATGCTCCACCACATGCGGCCAGGCGGCACCGTCATTGCCAACGGAGACGACGAATACTTGCGGACCATTCCCGGCGCCTTTACCTATGGCTTTGGAAAGGAGAATCGCCTTTGGGCAGAAGAGGTGCAGGAGGACGATGTCTTCGGCGCTACGTTCACCGCCTGCTGGGAGGGCCACCGTTTGCCCATTCGACTGCAGGTGCCGGGGCATCATATGGTGCTCAACGCCCTGGCCGCCATCGCTGTGGGAATTGAGCTTGGGGTGCCGTTAGAGAACATGCAGCGGGGCTTGGCTGCCTTCTCCCCCCTCTCCGGGCGCATGGCCGTGGAGAAGCTGCCTCGCTTCACCCTGCTCAACGATGTATACAATGCCAACCCCACCTCCATGGCCGCCTCTTTGCAGGTTCTTTCCCGAGCAAAAGGACGCAAGGTCTGCATTTTGGGGGATATGCTGGAGTTGGGTGACCAGGCTCCCGCGCTCCATCATCGGGTGCTGCAAGAGGCCAAGGACCTGGGAGTGGATGTGATTGTGGGCGTTGGCGCCCTCTTTGCCCCCATCGCAAAAGAAGCAGGCTGCATGGGCTACCTACAGCAGCAGGAGCTGCTTTGCGCCCTGCCCGCCCTCCTTTCCGATGAAGATACCATCCTCGTAAAGGGG